>JBATJF010000207.1:0-2306 GCA_049668345.1 Gammaproteobacteria bacterium | reverse complement strand
GAATGACGACCCCTGCGCGATGCGTCGCAGGACATGGCGACCTGCTTGTTTCCTATGGCAACAGGCTGTTGGCCGAATGAATTCGGCCCTACAACGGTAATCTACCCACTCGATTCGGGGAAGAGCCGATTATTTATCCTTATGTCTCTGCAAGAGGCTGTTTTTCGCGCACCAGCTCGCGCAGCACGCTGGTCGCGTAGCAACCGGCCGGCAGGCCGAACGCCAGTTCCAGGGTCGTCTCATCCAGCCATTGCCAGCACAGTCCGGCAACCGGCAGGCGCAGTGCACGCCGTTCCTGTTTCAGACCTGCCTTGGCGAGGCCTTGTACCAGTGACTCGAATTCGGCCAGCACTTCCGCCTCCAGCACCCGGCACGCATCACGCACCGGGCTGTCGCCACTGCCGGCAAGCGGCCCGGTGGCATGGATATCGTGACTGGCGAGACGTTGCAGCAGCTCCGCATCGATGGTGTCCACCACGAAGAAACTGTGGCTGCCGGCCAGCTGCATGGCATCGCCGGGCAGGACGGTGTTCCAGCTGCCGTCGCTGACACGCCGTGACAATACCCGGTTGAACAGCAGGGAGCGCGCCGCCGACAGCGCCATGCTGCGGCGGTTGTGCGTGAGTTTCATACGTGGATTGGCGAACAGCTGCGTGGCCGTGCGCAGGTTGCCACCGCCATTGCCGAAGCGCTGCGCACCGAAATAGTTCGGCACACCCTGCGTCCCGACCCGTTGCAGCCGCTCTTCGAGTTCCGCGCAGGTACCGGCTATTTCGCGCACGGTAATCACGAATTCGTTGCCGCCCAGGGTACCGCGCTGCAGTTTGCGCCCGTGGCGTGCGTGGCGCAGCACGCTAATCGTGTCGGAGTCCAGCCCCTGCCAGTCAGGCTCCGCCCGTCCCGGCAGGTGCACCGAGAACCACTGCTCGGTGACGGCATGGCGGTCCTTCTGGCCGGCATAGCCGATGTTGCGCGGATGCACACCAGCGAGTCTGGACAGCAGCATAGCGACATGATCGGTATTCTCGCCGCGCTTGCGGATCCACAGCCAGACATGCTCGCCACTGCCGTCCGGCTCGACCGACGGCAGTTCGGTCACACGGAAATCTTCCGGCTGCCGGCGCAGCACCCCGCATGCCGGTGGCGCAGCCCTGACATACGCCAGCCCGTGCACGGCCAGCTCGAGCCAGTCAGTCGTCATGAAGGCCGGGATCGGAGGCGGAGAGCAGTATTACCCGGGATATGGCTATATCGGGCGGCACTGTTTTCTTCGCGTACTCTGCGACTCCCGGCAACTGCTACCTGCGTTGCTCTGACTCCTGCATGGCCCAGGCCAGCTTCTCGACCGGTTCCCGGTCTCACCTCCTCCATGCAGTCGTGCGCGAGGCTTATCATCCTGGCGCCTTTGCGCCTTTGTGTCTTTGCTCGATATGTACCCGCCATTGCGCTCAGTCCTCCAGCAGCACCACGGCAAACGCGGCGACGCCCTCGCCACGCCCGGTAAAACCGAGCCGCTCGGTGGTGGTGGCCTTGATGTTGATCCGGTCGGCGCTCACCTGCAGGTCGGTGCTGATGAGTTCACGCATGGTGGCGATGAACGGGGCGAGACGCGGTTCCTGCGCTACCACGGTGATGTCGGCGTTGACCAGCTTGCAGCCTTCCTCGATGACCATACCCAGGGTTTTGCGCAGCAGGATGCGGCTGTCGATATCCCGGAACGCCGGGTCGCCGGGCGGGAAGTGCCGACCGATATCGCCCAGGCCGGTCGCACCCAGCAGCGCATCGCACAAGGCGTGCAACACCACGTCGCCGTCCGAATACGCCTCCAGGCTGCGCGGATACGGAATGATCACGCCGCCGAGCACCAGCGTCCCGCCCTCCTTGAAGGCATGCGCGTCGATACCCTGACCTATTCTCATCGCGGTGTCCTCGCCTGCAGGTAAAAGGCCGCCAGGTCCAGGTCGGCCGGCAGGGTGATCTTGATATTGTCGCGCCGGCCCTGCACCATGCGCGGCGTATAGCCGGCGTGCTCCATGGCGGACGCCTCGTCGGTGACCGCCACCCCGGCATCGACGGCGGCGGCCAGCGCCGCGTCCAGCAGGTCGAGGCGGAACAGCTGCGGCGTCAGCGCATGCCACAGGCCGTTGCGCTCGACCGTCTGCGTAATGCGCCCGGCATCGTTCACGCGCTTCATGGTATCGGCCACCGGCACACCCAGCAGACCGCCGCTGTCATCATCCCCCACCGTCTCGATCAGCCGGCCGACATCGTCGGCGCGCAGGCAGGGACGTGCAGCATCGTGCACC
>JBATJF010000206.1:0-6075 GCA_049668345.1 Gammaproteobacteria bacterium | reverse complement strand
AGCGCAGGGTAGGTGGATTTCTCGCGCTGCAGGTCCATCCCGGTGTGCTTGCCCAGCATGTGGGTTTCGCCTTCCACGTCGAGGATGTCATCGCGGATCTGGAAGGCCAGCCCGATGCACTTGGCGTAATGATCCAGGCTGTCCAGTTGTGCCGCGCTGGCGTGGCCGGCGCAATGTGCGCCCAGCAGCACGCTGGCCCTGACCAGGGCGCCGGTCTTGTGAATATGCATGTCCTCCAGCTCGGCGATATTGAGCTGGCGCCCGGTGGCGGCCAGGTCGATGGCCTGGCCGCCGGCCATGCCGCGCGAGCCGGCTGCGAGCGCCAGCCTGTCGAGCATGAGCAGGCGGGTGGCTGCGTCGAGGTCGTCCTGGCGGGCATGTGCCAGGACGTGAAAGGCGAGCGACTGCAGGGCGTCGCCGGCCAGTATGGCGGTGGCCTCGTCGAAGGCCCGGTGGCAGCTCGGCTTGTTGCGGCGCAGGTCGTCGTCGTCCATGGCGGGCAGGTCGTCATGAACCAGTGAGTAGGCATGTATGAGTTCAACGGCGCAGGCCGGCGTATCCAGGCAGGCGGGCGAGGCGCCGAGCGCGTGGCCACCGGCATAGACCAGGGTCGGGCGGATGCGCTTGCCGCCGTCCAGCACGGCGTAGCGCATGGCCTCGTGCAGCCGGGCCGGGTGGGTGGCGGCGGCTGGCAGCCAGTGCAGGAGGGCTGTTTCGAGACGTTCACGGCAGTCTGCCATGAACGCCGACAGGGCGGCGTCAGGCGTCTTCACTGTCAAACGGCACGATGTCTTCCCGATCGTTCTTCTGCATCAGGATTTCTACTTTCTGCTCGGCGTCCCTGAGTGCCTGCTGGCAGGCCCGCGAGAGCTGCACGCCCTTTTCGAAATGCTGCAGGGAATCCTCCAGGCTCAGCTCGCCATGCTCCATTTTTTCAACGAGCGCTTCGAGTTCCTGCAAGGCCTTTTCAAATCCTGGCGCGGTGGGGCGTTTTTTCGTCATAACTTGAATCTTTTGGGCAATCGGCCTACGTTACAACACCCCGCCGACAAGGGTCAATTTCGCGTACGGCTTATCGTGCATGTCTTGACGAAGGGTAGTGGCCGGAGTAATGTAATGGCCACATGTAGACCAGGTCTAAATCCACCGGGGGGCGACCCCGGAATCCGCAACTTGTGACGAGAGGAAACATCATGGATCTTAAAGGCAGCTCAACTGAACAGAACCTGAAAGACGCGTTTGCCGGCGAATCGCAGGCCAACCGCCGCTACCTGTATTTCGCAGCCAAGGCCGATGTCGAGGGTTATAACGACGTTGCCGCGGTCTTCCGTTCGACCGCAGAAGGCGAGACCGGTCACGCCCACGGACATCTCGAGTACCTGGAGGCCGTGGGTGATCCGGCAACCGGTCTGCCGATCGGCCCCACCAACAGCAACCTGAAGGCCGCAATCGCCGGTGAAACCCACGAGTACACCGACATGTATCCAGGCATGGCCAAGTCCGCGCGCGACGAAGGCTTTGACGAGATCGCCGACTGGTTCGAGACGCTGGCCAAGGCCGAGCGTTCCCATGCGAACCGCTTCCAGAAGGCACTCGATGCCATGGAAGACTGACCGGCCGGCCGGTTGCTGCAACTGCACGGGGCCGGTATATCCGGCCCCGTGTATAACAGGGTAGTATCGCCACTCACACAAACCCGTCACACTGGATTGCAACGCGCATGGGATCGACCACAGAGGGCACACGCGAGGGCAGCCTGGAGGCGCCGACCCGGCATCCGCTGGACTGGGCCAGCCCGTCTTTCTACAACGAGGAAAACCTGTTCGCTGAACTGGAACGGGTATTCGACATCTGCCATGGCTGTCGCCGCTGTTTCAGCCTGTGCAACGCCTTTCCCACCCTGTTCGACGCGATCGACGCCGCCGATACCATGGAGCTCGACGGCGTGCCGCGCCAGGTTTACTGGGAGGTCGTCGATCACTGCTACCTGTGCGACATGTGCTACATGACCAAGTGCCCGTACGTGCCGCCGCACGCGTGGAACGTCGATTTCCCGCACCTGATGTTGCGCGCCAAGGCGGTCAGGTTCAAACAGGGTAACACCCGGAAACGCGATCGCATCCTGACTTCGACCGACGCAGTCGGCAAGCTGGCCGCGATCCCGATCGTGACCCCGGTCGTCAACGCCACCAACCGCAGCAAGGTCGGCCGCAAGCTGCTCGACCGGGTGCTGGACGTGCATCCGGATGCCATCGTACCGAAGTATCACTCGAAGACCCTGCGCAAACGCATAAAGAAAGACAGCGGTAAAGAGGCCGTTCCGGCCGGCCCGACCACCGGCAAGGTGGTGCTGTTCGCCACCTGTTACGGCAATTACAACGAGCCGGACATCGGCGAGGACCTGGTCGCGGTATTCAGGCATAACGACATCGCGGTAACGCTGGCGCAGCGGGAACAGTGCTGCGGCATGCCCAGGCTGGAACTGGGCGACCTCGATTCGGTAAAGGCGGCGCGCGATGCCAATATCCCCGAGCTGCTCAGGCTGGTCGACGAGGGCTGGGATATCGTCGCGCCGGTGCCGTCCTGCGTCCTGATGTTCAAGCAGGAATTGCCGCTGATGTTCCCGGAGGACGAGGATGTGCAGCGCGTACGCGCCGCGATCTACGATCCCTTCGAATACCTGATGCTGCGCCACCGTCATAACAGGCTGAAAACGGATTTCAGCACCTCGCTCGGCGTGGTCGCCTATCATGTAGCCTGTCACCTGCGCGTGCAGAACATCGGCATGAAAACGCGCGACCTGTTGCAGCTGGTACCGGGTACCACGGTGGAGGCCATCGAGCGCTGCTCGGGACACAACGGCACCTATGCCGTGAAGAAGGAGTTCCACGAGACCTCGATGAAGATCTGCCGGCCGGTGGTCAACCGCGTGGTGCGTGCCGAGGCGGCCTGGTACAGCAGCGACTGTCCCATGGCCGGACACCAGATCGAGAACGGAATGGACAGTGCGCAGACGCCGGTGCACCCGCTGACCCTGCTGCGCATGGCGTACGGTCTCTAGACTGGAGACGTTCATGGACAAACTCACGCGCCGCGATCTCTACAGCCTCGAGCAGTATGCCGAGAACCGTGCCGACATCCGCGCACGGGTGATGGCGCACAAGAAGGACCGCAAGGTCCACATCGGACCGAACGCCACCCTGTACTTCGAGGATCGCCAGACCATCCAGTACCAGATCCAGGAAATGCTGCGCGTGGAACGCATCTTCGAGGCCGGCGGCATCGAGGAGGAGCTGGCCGCCTATAACCCGTTGATCCCGGACGGCAGTAACTGGAAGGCCACCTTCATGATCGAAGAGGCGGATGTCGACAGGCGTCGTGCGCTGCTGGCCGGCCTGATTGGTATCGAGGACCGGGTCTGGGTCCGGGTGGATGGCCACGACCCGGTTTATGCCGTAGCGGACGAGGATCTCGACCGGGAAACCGCCGACAAGACCTCGTCGGTGCACTTTCTGCGCTTCGAACTCACCGCTGCGATGGTGGCCGGCCTCAGGCAGGGCGGATCCCTGAGCATGGGCATCGACCACTCCGCCTACCGGCACCAGCTCGAGCCGGTCGCGCCTGCGGTGCGTAATTCATTGCTTGCCGACCTTGATTGAACCGCTAACTCACCGGCGCGGCGTTTGTTTCTCCATGCCGGCCGGGGGCCGTGCGCGGCGGTACGGCGTTTCAATTGGCGCGGACTGCATTTTTCATTAAACTGCGCATCCCATGTACCAGCCGTCGTTTGTCTCCGCGCATCGCCTGCCGGCACTTTGTGCCTGCCTGATGCTATGTTCTGCATTGCCGGCGTTTGGCGGCTCGTTGCCGCGCGAAGACGGGCCGGTCGGGTTTACACCCGATAAGCTGCCGGGTGACCAGCCATGGAAAGAACTGGCAGGTGAGCTGCCGGCCTATCCGGAGCAGTCGCGTTTGCTGGATCTCGATATTGATACCGGGGCAAATCCGTTTCGCTATTACCTGGACCCCGCATCTCTGACTGCGGGCGATGACCGGGTTGTGCGATTTACCTCGGTCATCGTGTCGCCAAGCGGGGTCTGGAATGTCACCTACGAGGGACTGCGCTGTGGCGACAGGAGTTACCGGCGCATTGCCTATGGCAGCAACGGGCAATGGCACGCGCTGCCCGAAACGCCCTGGCAACGGATCAGCGGCAGCGGCACGCAGCGCTACCGCAAGGTGCTCTACGAAAAGTACATGTGCCCGCCAGCCGAACCCTACCGGAACGCAGACCAGATCCTGCGCCGGCTGCGCTCGAACCGACCGTTGATCGGAGACTGATATCAATAATGCCGGCCCAGAGGAATAACGGCGCATGAGCGCGATCTACGACGCCTCCGCGATCGAGGTGCTGAGCGGTCTCGAACCGGTGCGCAAGCGTCCGGGCATGTACACTGACACCACCCGGCCCAATCATCTCGCCCAGGAAGTGATCGACAACAGCATCGACGAGGCCATGGCGGGCCACGCGAAGCGTGTCGACGTGACCGTGTTCAGGGATGGTTCGCTGGCCGTCAGCGATGACGGCCGCGGCATGCCGGTCGATATACACCCCGACGAAGGGGTGCCCGGTGTCGAAGTCATCCTGACGCGGCTGCACTCCGGCGGCAAGTTTTCCTCGAAGAACTACCAGTTCTCCGGTGGCCTGCACGGGGTCGGCGTATCCGTGGACAATGCCCTGTCGAAACACCTGGAAGTGTGGGTCAGGCGCGGTGGCAGGGAATACAACATGGCCTTCTCCGGCGGCGACAAGGTGTCGCGGCTGGAAGAAGTCGGCAAGGTCGGCAAGCAGAATACCGGCACCACGCTGCGTTTCTGGCCGGATGCGAAATATTTCGATTCGGCGAAATTCTCCCTGTCGCGCCTGAAGCACGTGCTGCGTGCCAAGGCCGTGCTGTGCCCGGGCCTGCATGTCAGCCTGTATGACGAGGCAGGTGACGAGCGGCTCGAATGGCATTACGAGGACGGCCTGCGCGATTACCTGCGCAGTGCGCTGGGTGATTCGCCCACGCTGCCGGAGGAGTCATTCACCGGCAGGATGGAAGGCAACAGCGAGGCCGCGGAATGGGCGCTGGCATGGCTGCCGCAGGGCGGCGAGACGGTCGCGGAGAGTTACGTCAACCTGATCCCGACCATCCAGGGCGGCACCCATGTCAACGGTCTGCGCATGGGCCTGACCGAGGCGGTGCGCGAATTCTGCGAGTTCCGCAACCTGCTGCCGCGTGGCGTGAAACTGAGCCCCGAGGATGTGTGGGACAACTGCAGCTACATCCTGTCAGTCAAGCTGGAAGACCCGCAGTTCAGCGGCCAGACCAAGGAGCGTCTGTCATCGCGCGAATGCGCGGCGTTCGTCTCCGGCGTCGTGCGCGACGCGTTCGGCCTGTGGCTGAATCATCATACCGAGGTCGGCGAGCGCATTGCCTGGCTGGCCATCGAGAATGCGCAGTCGCGGCTGCGCGCCGGCAAGAAGGTGGTGCGCAAGAAGATCACCGCCGGGCCGGCGCTGCCGGGCAAGCTGGCCGATTGCACCTCGACCGACAGCGAACGCTCGGAGCTGTTCCTGGTGGAGGGTGATTCCGCCGGCGGTTCGGCCAAGCAGGCGCGCGACCGTACCTACCAGGCGATCATGCCGCTGCGCGGCAAGATCCTGAATACCTGGGAGGTCGATTCCGGGGATGTGCTGGCCTCGCAGGAGGTGCATGATATTTCCATCGCCGTCGGCGTGGAACCGGGCACCGGCCGGCTCGACAAGCTGCGCTACAACAAGATCTGCATCCTTGCCGATGCGGATTCCGACGGCGCACACATCGCCACGCTGCTGTGCGCGCTGTTCCTGCGTCATTTTCGCGCGCTGGTCGAGGCCGGACATGTGTATGTCGCGATGCCGCCCCTGTATCGCATCGATGCCGGCAAGGAAGTCTATTACGCGCTGGATGATGCAGAGAAGCAGGGCGTGCTGGACCGCATTGCGGCGGAAAAGATCAAGGGCAAGGTGACGGTGCAGCGCTTCAAGGG
>JBATJF010000205.1:0-3969 GCA_049668345.1 Gammaproteobacteria bacterium | reverse complement strand
CACCCGCACCTTACAGGAGCACACCATGTCGAAGGACCAAACCATAGGCGAGGCATTGCGGGCACGGGGTATATCCCGGCGCGGCTTTATGAAATTCTGTGCAGCGACTGCCTCGATGATGGCGTTGCCACCCACCATGGTGCCGATGATCGCCGAGGCGCTGGAGAAGGCGCGCCGGCCGTCGGTTATCTGGTTGTCCTTCCAGGAATGCACCGGCTGCACCGAATCGCTGACCCGCTCGCATTCGCCGACCGTGGAAGGCCTGATTTTCGATACCATATCACTCGATTACCACCACACACTGCAGGCGGCCTCCGGTGCGGCAGCCGAGGCGGCGCGTGAAGCCGCCATGCGGGAGAACGAGGGCAAGTACATCCTGGTTGTCGACGGCTCCATCCCGACCGGAGACCCCGGCTATTCCACCATCGCCGGCATCAGCAACCTCGACATGCTGCTGGAGACGGCCGCCGGTGCCGCGGCCATCGTCGCAGTGGGTACCTGTGCGGCGTTCGGCGGCATTCCACACGCCAACCCGAATCCGACCGGTGCCGTGTCGGTATCCGACCTGGTGAAGGACAAGCCGATCATCAATGTGTCCGGCTGCCCGCCCATTCCGGTGGTCATTACCGGTGTGCTGGCACATTTCCTGACCTTTGGTGTTATCCCGGACCTCGATGAACTGGGCCGTCCGCTGGCCTTTTACGGCAAGAGCATTCACGACCGCTGCTATCGTCGCCCGTTCTACGACAAGGGCCTGTTCGCGGAAACCTTTGATGACGAGGGTGCGAAGATGGGCTGGTGCCTGTACAAGCTCGGCTGCAAGGGTCCGACCACCTACAACGCCTGCGCCACCACGAAATGGAACGAGGGCACCAGCTTCCCGATCGAAGCGGGGCATCCCTGCCTGGGCTGCTCCGAACCCGATTTCTGGGATGGCGGTGGCTTCTACAAGGCGATCTCGACGCCCACGGAAAACATCTCGCGTACCGCCGTGTTTGCCATCGGCGCCGGCGCGGCGGCCGGTGTGGTGCTGGGCGCGCTCAATCGCACCAAGAAACACCGCATGGAGAAGCAGCACCAGAAGGTCGGTATCGATGACCTGAAGAAGGGCGGCTGATCATGACCGGAACCGAACTGCTGATCTGGATCCGCGGCCCGGCCCTGCAGATTGCCACAGTGATCTTCCTGCTCGGCGTGGTGGTACGGATTTTCGAAATCCTGGTGCTGGGCCGCAAGGCCAATCTGGCCGAAGCGCGCGGCTCGGCAACGACCGGTGGCCTGCGCACCGTGATCACGCGCATGTTTCCGGTCCGCGGCACGCTGGAGCGTTCTACCTTCACCGTGGTGGCCGGCTACATCTTTCATATCGGCATCTTCATCACGCTGTTTTTCTTCGCGCCGCATATCCTGCTGTTCCAGGAAACACTCGGCGTGAGCTGGCCGTCGCTGCCCACGCAGGTCATCGATGCGACCGCCGTGGTGACGATTATTGCCCTGCTGGCGGTGCTGGTGCACCGTGTGGCGCACCGGGTCATCCGTTTTCTGTCGCGCTTCCAGGACTACCTGGTCTGGCTGGTGACGTTCCTGCCGATACTGACCGGCTACCTGGCCTTTCACCGCATCGGGCTGGCGCCGCAGCACCTGATCGCCATCCATATCGCCAGTGTCGAGTTGCTGATGGTGGTGTTCCCCTTCACCAAGCTGATGCATGCCTTCACGCTGTTTATCGCGCGCTACTACAATGGTGCCATGGCCGGTTACAAGGGGGTTAACTCATGACAGCCAGCCTGGAACGCGGCCTCAATGCCTTCAGGGAGCAGATCGATGCGCCGGTGGCGTCGTTTTTCAACAGCTGCGTGCACTGCGGCATGTGTGCGGAAGCCTGCCTGTTCTATACCGAAACCGGCGACCCGTCCTACACGCCGATCCACAAGCTGGAGCCGCTGCGCCGGGTCTGGCAGCAGGAGTACACCTTCTTCGGGCGCCTGGCGAAGGCCGTCGGCCTGAGCAAGCCGGTGACCGATGAGGAGCTGACACAGTGGGAGACGCTGGTCTACGACAGCTGCACCCTGTGCGGACGCTGCTCCATGGTGTGCCCGGTCGGCAACGACATCGCCTACATGATCCGCAAGATGCGCGAGGGGATGGCGGCATCCGGTCATGCCCCGGAGGGGCTGATCGGCGCAACCAGCCGTGCCATTACCATCGGCAGCCCGATGGGCGTGAAGTGGCCCGCGCTGAAGGCCCAGATAGGACATACCGAGAAGGACATCGGTATACAGATCCCGGTCGATGTTGCCGGGGCAGACTACATGCTGCTGCTGTCCTCGATGGAGATCATGAACTTCCCGGAATTCATCGGTGCCATTGCGAAGATATTCAGCAAGGCCGGCGTGAGCTGGACCATTTCATCCGAGGCCTTCGAGGCGACCAACAGCGGCATCCAGATCGGTGTGTCGGAGATCGCCGCGGAACTGGTGCAGCGCGTGGTCGATGCCGCGGAAAAGCTCAAGGTCAAGAACGTCATCAGCCCGGAATGCGGCCACGCCTACATGGCGATCCGCTGGGATGGCCCGAACCTGATCGGCAAGCCCTATAACTTCAGGGTGGTGCACATCCTCGAGCTGCTCGACGACCTGCGCAAGCAGGGCCGCCTGAAGACCACCGGCAAGGAAACACAGAAGCTGACCTATCACGATCCCTGCCAGATCGCGCGGCGCGGTGGCGTGGTGGAACAGCCGCGCAACCTGATCAACATGGTAGCGGATAATTTCGTCGAAATGCCGGAGACCGGCACCATGAACTGGTGCTGCGGCGCCGGCGGCGGTGTCAGCGCCAACGAGCGGGCCGACGAGCTGCGGCTCGCGGCCTTCAGGCGCAAGAAGAAACAGCTGGACGCCGTACGGCCGGATGCGATGGTGTCGGCCTGCTCCAACTGCCGTATCCAGCTGGAAGACGGCCTGGAGGAGAACAACATGGATATCCCGGTGCTCAGCCTGACCGAAACCATCGCCGGGCATCTGGCGGACGACTGATATCAAAATCAGGGCGGACAGCATGACCACGATCAATATCGTCAGTGGTGAGAATGCCAGTGGTCTGGAGAGCGGGAAGCCGTACGACATCCTGTCCGTCTACATAAATTCATAACAGAGACTACGATTATGAGCGAGCGTGTTGTTGTAGATCCGATCACCCGCATCGAGGGCCATCTGCGCATCGAGGCGCAGATGGAGGGCGATCGCATCGCCAAGGCCTATTCGGCCGGCACCATGGTGCGTGGCATCGAAATCATCCTGCAGGGGCGCGACCCGCGCGATGCCTGGGCCTTCGCGCAGCGAATCTGCGGCGTGTGCACGCTGGTGCACGGCCTGGCCTCCATTCGCTCGGTGGAGAACGCACTGAGCTACAGCATCCCGCCGAACGCCCAGCTGATTCGCAACCTGATGAACGGCGCGCAATACGTCCATGACCATGTCATGCACTTCTATCACCTGCATGCGCTGGACTGGGTCGACGTGGTGTCCGCGCTCAATGCCGATCCCAAGGCGACCTCGGAGCTGGCGCAGTCGATCAGCAGCTATCCGAAGTCCTCGCCCGGCTACTTCGCCGACATGAAAAAGAAGCTCAAGGACTTCGTGGAGGGCGGGCAGCTCGGCATCTTTGCGCAGGCCTACTGGGGGCACCCGGCATACAAGCTGCCGCCGGAAGCCAATCTCATGGCAGTGGCGCACTACCTCGAGGCATTGTCCTGGCAGCGCGATGTCGCCAAGCTGCATACCATCTTCGGCGGCAAGAACCCGCACCCGAATTTCGTGGTTGGTGGCGTGCCCTGTCCGATTGATCTCAACTCCGACTCCGCCATCAATGCCGAGAAGCTGGCGCAGGTGCAGGAAATCATCAGCAAGATGAACAGCTTCGTCGACCAGGTCTATGTTCCCGACCTGCTGGCGATCGCCGGCTTCTACA
>JBATJF010000204.1:0-1590 GCA_049668345.1 Gammaproteobacteria bacterium | reverse complement strand
CCCGGGGGTCATCCGGCCACAGCAGCCGCGCCAGCCGCGCGGTCACCGCCAGCAGCAGGAGCGTCAGCAACGGCGTGACCAGCCGCACCACCCACTCGCTGACACCGAACAGCCACCAGCCGGCATGTATGAGCCAGAAGAACAGCGGCGGCTTGTGACTGTAGGGCACGCCGTTCAGGTAGGGCACGAGAAATTCGCCGCGCGCCCACATTTCCCAGGCCACTGCGGCATAGCGCGTTTCATCGACCGGTATCAGCGGCCGGGTCAGCAGTCCGGCCAGCGTGGCCATGAGCCATAACGCGAGCAGCACGGGCCAGTTCTGGTTGCGAGCGGTCATGGTGGTGATACGCCTGTGCAGGTCAGGTTTCAGGGCCTGGGCGCAAGGGATGAATCCTGCAGGTCTTCGTCGAGGTTTATATCCGACCGGTAAAAGCGGCGGAACCTGGCAAACAGCCATACCCCGAGCACTGCCGCCAGGACGAACATCGCCATGGCGATGGCAACCTGCCAGAGCTGCTGCAGCTGGCTGCCGCTGCCGACCAGGGCGAACACCGCCATCTGCGGAATGAAACCCAGCGTCGAGCCGAGAAAAAACGGCAGGCCGCGTACCGCGGATGCGCCAGCCGCGATATTTACCATCCAGTTGTTGCCGACCGGCAGCAGCCGAACCAGCAGGGTCGCGCTGAAGGTGTGCTCCCGGATGAAGTTATCCAGCCTGCGCATGCGCGCAGCGAAATGCCGTGACAGGAAGTCGCGCAACAGCAGCCGTGTGCAGTAGAAGGTCAGGATGCAGCCGGCGATGGCGGCCGCCATGGACAGCAGGACACCGCCGGTAAAGCCGAAGCCATAGCCGGCCAGGAAGGCGACCAGCTGGCGCGATATGCCGGTGCTGATCAGCAGCGTGGTTATGCCGACAAACAGCAGTTCTCCCGTCACGCCGCGATCACGCACGTAGACATCGATCCAGTGACGGTCCATGACATCGCCCAGCAGCCAGGCCAGCAGCGCCATGACGGTGATCAGCGCCAGGCCGTGCAGGATATGGCGTGTTGTCGACATGGCTATCTGATCTCGGTAACCGCTGGCCGGATGCGGCGCCGGATCAGCCACCAGACCCCCAGCAGGTCGACAATCCCGACCCAGAGGCGGTTCATCACCCCGTACTTGGAATACCCGGTCCTGCGTTCACGGTGACGGACCTCGATGGACAGCACCTCGCCACCCTGGCGATATACGAGGGCCGGCAGAAAGCGGTGCATGTGATCGAACTTCGGCAGCGCGAGAAACAGCGCGCGCGGGAACAGCTTCAGGCCGCAACCGGTATCCGGTGTGTTGTCGGACAACAACGCCGCGCGTACCGTGTTGGCAACCCGCGATGAAATCCGCCTGAGCCAGGTATCGCGCCGCACGCGCCGGTGACCGGCAAACAGCATGATCCGGTCCGGGCTCTGTTCCATGGCACGGTACAGTTTCATGATGTCGGCGGGATCGTTCTGGCCGTCACCGTCGAGCGTCGCGATCCAGGGCGCGTGCGCCGCCGACACACCGCTGGCCAGCGCCGCACTCTGGCCGCTGCGGACCTGGTGACGC
>JBATJF010000203.1:0-2617 GCA_049668345.1 Gammaproteobacteria bacterium | reverse complement strand
GGACTACCAGATCGACCGCCTGTGTCCACAGGGAATCCTCGAAGGCGCCTTCCATTTCCTGGATCAGCTCCAGCCGCGAAAAATGCAGGGTGAAGGTGTCACCGTCCTGCTCGATGGATGCCAGTTGTGCGCCAGGCAGTTGCAGTATCTGGATCGTGTCGCTCATGGATTTCGTTCTCCAGTCAGATCAGTTCAAGGGCCGGGGTGCCGCTGTCAATATTACCTGGCAGCATCACGCTATTCCGCGGGTCCATCCGGCCGGTACGCAGCGGTGTCCAGCAATCGTTCGAATTCATCCCGGTCGCTGACCGGCGCACCGCAGGTCATGCCGCTGCAAATGTAGGCAACAGAATGCCCCTGTGGCTGGCGTGCCGCCAGCTCGCCCGGCAGTGCGCTGGCCGCATCCGGTATGGCCAGTGTCAGCCGGCGCGGCGCATAGCCGCGTGTGGCTGACGCCTGCCAGGCCGCGAGATCGGGCTGCGTGCCGCGAATGATTATCGTCTGCTGCCCGAACAGCGATTCCTCGAGGGCGACGAGCAGGGTCGTGTGGCCGTGCGGCATGGATTCTATGCCGGGCCAGGCACTTTTCAGGGTGTCTTCCGCGGCCCGCAGATAGCGCGGTTCGCCGAGCAGGTGACCGAGGCGGCCGAGTACCCTGGCGGCGACGCCGTTGCCGGCGGGCATGGCGTCGTCATGATCGGCACGCGGGCGCTGAATCAGCCGTTCGTGGTCGTCGGAGGTGAAGTAGAAACCGCCGGCCGGGTCCTGGAAATGGTCCAGCACGACCTCGGCGAGTTCGATGGCGAAGTCCAGCTCGCCGTCCCGCCAGCGCACCTGCAGCAGTTCCAGGATGGCGTCGATCAGGTAGACGTAATCGTCCAGGTAGGCATTCAGGTGTGCGCGCCCGTCCTTGCAGGTGGCCAGCAGGCGGCCGTCCCGCCATAGCCGGTCCCTGATGAAATCGAGTGCGCGTTCGGCGGAGCCGATCCAGACCGGTTCCGCCAGGTGACGCGCGGCAATTGCCATGCCACGAATCATCAGGCCGTTCCATGAGGTGAGTACCTTGTCGTCGCGGTCTGGCGGGATACGCTGCGTGCGTGCCGCGAACAGCAGCGCACGACAGCGATCGATGACGGTCCGCATCTCGTCCGGGTCGCGTGCGAATTCCTGCGCCAGTTGTTCCGTGGTGGTGCAGACGTGCAGATGCCAGCGCCCCTCGAAGTTCGCCGGCCGGTCCAGCCCGTAGCGGCGCGCGAACAGCGGGTAGTCATCCGCCGTCAGCACGGCACGTACTTCCTGTGGTGTCCAGGCATAGTACTTGCCTTCCTCGCCCTCGGAGTCGGCATCGAGACTGGAGCAATAGCCGCCTTCCGGGCATTGCATCTCGCGCATCACCCAGCCGGCGGTCTGCCGGCAGACGCGTTCGAACAGGGGGTTTTGCGTTATCGCCCACGCCTCGGCATACAGCGCCAGCAGGGCGCCGTTGTCGTACAGCATTTTCTCGAAGTGCGGAATCATCCAGTGTGCGTCCACCGAATAGCGGCAGAAGCCGCCACCGAGCTGATCGAACACACCGCCGCGTGCCATCTGTTCCAGGCTGAAGACTGCCATGTGCAGCGCACGCCGGTCGGGCTGTCCGGTTACCCCGTGGCTGCCGGCCCAGTGCCGCAGCAGGCGTTCCAGGTTGGTCGGATGCGGAAATTTCGGAGCGTCGCCGAACCCGCCGTCGCTGGCATCGAAGTTCCTCTCCAGCAGCTGGCGTGCGGTATCCAGCGGTGCTGCATTGATGGTCGCGGCAGCCGCAGTGCTGTTCATGGTCTGCAGGGCATCGACCAGCGAGGCGTTCTGGGTGCGGATTTGTTCCGGGTGTGCGGCGAGATAGTCGGTGATGCGTTGCAGAACTTCGCGGAACGACGGCATGCCATGGCGCGGCGTGTCGGGGAAGTAGGTACCTGCAAAGAACGGCACCTGGTCGTCCGGTGTCAGGAACACCGTCAGCGGCCAGCCGCCGGGACGCCGGGTCAGCAGCGAGTGTGCCGTCTGGTAAATCCTGTCGAGATCGGGCCGCTCTTCGCGATCGACCTTGATATTGACGAACTGCTCGTTCATCTGCGCGGCGGTCTGCGGGTCCTCGAACGACTCGTGGGCCATGACATGGCACCAGTGGCAGGCGGAATAGCCGACCGACAGCAGGATCGGCTTGTGTTCGCGACGCGCTTTATCCAGCGCTTCCGGACACCACGGGTACCAGTCAACCGGGTTGTGGGCGTGCTGCAGCAGGTAGGGACTGGTCTCGCCGGCGAGGTGGTTGCGGTATTCGTCTGTGTTCATGCGGCTGTTTTCACATGCAAGGCGCTGTACTATAGACGAAGCCTTGTCGGGTGTCGCGTTTGAACCCCTTCTCATACCCACGCGCAGTAAGGAAATCGGGTGGATCTGACTGTTGTCATTCCCGCATTTAACGAAGCGGACGGTATTGTCGCCTTGCTGGACGAGATTCCTCTGCGGCTGGACGGCTTGCTCGACTATGAAATCGTGGTGGTGGATGACGGCAGCACCGATGCCATGCCCGCCGTCCTGCAGGGATGCCGTGCACGGCAGCCGCGCCTGCGCGTGC
>JBATJF010000202.1:0-7814 GCA_049668345.1 Gammaproteobacteria bacterium | reverse complement strand
ATGGCCATGGCCGGTTCCATGTTGCGGTCCATCACGCTGTCCACGCGGCATTGCTGGAACACCGTGCCGCGGATCGCGGGGTCGCCCTTGATCTGGCGCCAGGCGTCCGATTCCACGTAATGCGCGGACGTGACCGGCAGGTCGCGCAGGTCGAAGTCCACGCCGATGTAGCCAAGTCGTTTACCGTCGTCGCACACCACCTTCAACGCGGTCAGGGACGGCCGGTTGGAACGCAGGCTCAGGTAGGCGCCGGAGAGCAGCAAGCCGCACTCGGGCACGGCTTCGCGCATATAGGGGCGTTGTGAGCGGTCGCGGCCGTAGTGCTCTGGCAGCAGGCCGGTATGGCTGATGTTGTCGCTGATCTGGATGCCGTTACAGTCCAGCGCATAGAAAAACATGCCGTAGGGTACGCTGCGCAGCCCGTCGCCCAGCACGATATCAAGTTCCTCGCGCGATCCCCACGCGGGTACGCATTGTGTGGCGAGCTCTTGCAGAGGGATGGAAAGTTCACTCTCCAGTGTCTTGCGCTGGCGGGCGATGGCGTCTTTCCAGGTATCTTTCATGGTGTTCGACTATCGGGATAACGGAAGTGCTGCGGGTCAGGTGACGCAGGGAATTCTATGGTGCCGATCAGCCTGACGGCAAGTTCATGCATCGTCGGGTAACACGATGTCGTCGAAGTCGCTGACCTGCGGATGCGTGGCCGCCGGGTCCGGTGTCGTGTCACGCACCAGCCAGGTGGTATGCATGCCGGCCGTGCGCGCGGCATCCAGTTCCTCGCGGATGTCGGACAGGAACAGGATGCCCCGTGCCGGCAGGTCGATATCGACGGCGATCGCGGTGTAGGCGGCCGGGTCGCGCTTGTTGCCGATGTGCGTGTCGTAGTAGCCGGAGAACAGCGGGGTCAGGTCGCCCGCGTCGCTGTGGGCGAACAGCAGCTGCTGTGCCTGCACCGAGCCGGACGAGAACACGTAAAGGCGCAGGCCGCTGCCGCTCCAGCGTTCGAGCGCCTTGACCGCGTCCGGGTAGACGTGTCCGGTGAATTCGCCCCTGGCGTAGCCGGATTCCCAGATCATGCCCTGCAGGGCCTTGAGCGGCGTGATCTTCTCGTCCGCATCGATCCAGGCGATGAGCTGCGCGACGACACCATCCAGGTCGAGATCCGTGCCGGTCAGCTTTCGCACGTCGTTCAGCTGGGATGCCACGCGCGGGTCCTCGGCATTGTCGCGCACGAACGCCGCGATGTGCGCACGGGCATAGGGAAACAGCACGTCGTGTACGAAGCCCAGCGAGGAGGTGGTGCCCTCGATATCGGTAAGGATGGCGCGGATCATGCGTGCTCCGCAACGTAGCTGTCGAAGTCGGGGAAACGCGCGGCGATATCCGAGCCGGTGAATTCACCGACCCAGCCTTCCGGCGTGGTGAAGAAGCGGATGCACTTGAAAAACGGTCGCGAGCCCATGTCAAACCAGTGCGTGGTGTTGGCCGGCACGCTGATAAGGTCGCCGCGCTCGCACAGCACCATGTAGATGCGGTCACCGACGTGCAGGTAGAACAGGCCGCGTCCGTCGACGAAGAAGCGTACCTCGAAGTCCGCGTGAGTGTGCTCGGCGAGAAACTTGCTGCGCAGCGCGGCGGCGTCGGGATGCTCCGGCGTCAGGCTGACCACGTCGATGGAGCGGAAGCCGTAGCGCGCGTTGAGGGCCGAAACGGAATCGCGGTAGGCGTCCAGCACGGTGTCCTGGTCGGCACCATCCGCCAGTTTCCGGTCGGCCTGCCAGTGTTCGAACTCGACCCCGATGGCCTGCAGCTGTTCCGTGATGGCGGTGCGGTCGGTCCAGGTTTCCGCCGGGCCGTTGCCGTCGGCGGGAGCTATGGTCAGTGTCGTCATGGTCGCTTCACTCCCAGCAGTCGCAGTTCGCATTCAAAGAGAAATTCCAGTGCCTCGACATGGCGCTGCGTGTCGTCGACGCTGGCACCCCAGGTATAGAAGCCGTGGCCGCTGATCAGATAGGCGGGCACCGGGTCGTGCGCGTCCATCCAGGCGTCGACCTGTTGTGCGAGGCGTCCGATGTCCTGGTCGTTGGGAAAGTTGGGTATCACTACCTCGCAGTCGTGGGTGTCGATGCCGGGCAGCGCCTTCAGCAACTCGTAGCCGCGCAGCACGCACGGCCCGCTGTCGAGACGCGACAGCAGGGTGGCGCTGGCCGGGTGCGGGTGCAGCACGGCATTGCAGTCCGGAAAGCGGCGGTAGAGCTGCACGTGGAGTGCGGTTTCCGCGGAGGAGCGGCGGCCGTCCAGCGTATGCCCGTCGGCATCGATCAGCATCAGCTGCGATGCGTCGAGCTTGCCCTTGTGCGCGCCGGACACGGTGATGAGGATGTCGCCGTTCGACAGCCGCGCGGAAAAATTGCCGCTGGTGGCCGGCACCATGCCGCGTGCATACAGTTCCCGCCCGGCGGTGACCAGTTCCGCGGCGCGCGCGGTGATCTCCGGGCTGGCGTGTCGCGCCGGGGACATGTTCACGATGCCCGGGCGGCGCTCAGCCGCAGCATTTCTTGTACTTCTTGCCGCTGCCGCAGGGGCAGGGGTCGTTGCGCCCGACCTTGGGGGCGTCGCGACGGACCTGGCCGGGACCGACCATCTTGCCGTCGTAGAAATACCAGGTGTCGCCGACCTTGCGGAACTCGGCACGCTCGTGGTGCACGATCTTCTCGCCCTTGCGCCGGTAGGTGGCCCTGAATTCCACCATGCCGGTGCTGCTGCCCGGGGGTACGTCGGAGACATCGACAATTTCAAGGTTCTCCCACTGCGATTCCTTTGCCCAGCGCGCGGCGCCGGCCTCGTCGTAGTCATGGCGCTGGTCAGGGTGCAGCGTCGCGGCAAGGTATGGCATGATCTGCATGGCATAGGCGGTGTAGCGCGAACGCATCAGCGCCTCGGGGTCGGGTGCCTTGCGCGCGCCGCTGATGTAGGGCTCGCAGCAGGCCGTGTAATCCAGGCCGGAGTTGCAGGGGCAGGTCGTGATGTCGTTCATACCGGGTCCTTTGTCATGAGGGCGCTAATATAGCAAATTTGCCGCTGGCAATGTGGGAGGACAACAGGTTTTGCAGGCGATTCTGTACTACGCGCATGACCCCATGTGCAGCTGGTGCTGGGGGTTCGCGCCGGTGTTGCGCACGCTGGAGTCGAACCTGCCGGACGGTGTCGTGCTGCAGCGCCTGCTGGGTGGACTCGCGCCCGACACCGACGCGACCATGGCGGAGGACATGCAGCAGCGCATCCAGTCCACGTGGCGGCGGATCGAGGAGACCATCCCGGGCACGGAATTCAATTTCGATTACTGGACCCGTTGCGTGCCGCGCCGCTCGACCTGGGCATCCTGCCGTGCAGTGATCGCCGCGCGCCTGCAAGGTGCCGAAAACGACAAGCGGATGACCGCGGCCATCCAGCGTGCCTATTATATGCAGGCACGCAACCCGTCCGACGCGGCGGTGCTGGTGGAGCTGGCGCAGGAGCTGGGACTGGACGGGGCGCGCTTTGCCGATGACCTGGACAGCGCGGCGACCCGCGCGCAGCTGGATGGGGACATGCAGCGCTGCGAGGCATTGCGCATTTACAGTTTTCCGGCCCTGGTACTCGCGGCCGGCGAGTCGCAATGGCACATACCTGTGGACTACCGCGACAGCATGCCCATGCTGGAACTGGTCCATGACTTGCTCGGGCTCGACTGACCGACAGGTATACAAGCGAATGGATATTCAGCACGAACCACGGCAGCAACGCTTCGTAGTCAAAATGGACGGCCTTGAATCCGTGCTGGAGTACCGGCTGCGCGGAGACAGTATCGATTTTACCCGCACCTTTGTGCCCGAGGCGCTGCGTGGACGCGGTATCGCCGAGAAGCTGGTGCGCACCGGGATCGCCTGGGCGCGCGAGCAGGGCTACACGATGCAGGCCAGCTGCTGGTATGCAAAGCGGTTTCTCGAACGCGGCCGCAAGGATGGGTGAGACGCGGCCGGCACTGCCGGGCCCCGGCTGGGTCAACTGGATTGCCCAGGACGCCAGTGGCGTGTGGTGGGGCTACAGTGTCGAGCCGTTGCGGAACGACACCGGCTGGTACGAGAACGAGATCGGTCGCTGCATACGGCTTGGGGCCGGCGACCCGGCCGGCTGGGAGCATTCGCTGCAGCGGGTGACGGTCAGGGCCTGATTTCAACCTGTGCCGGCAGTCCCGCGCGCAGCTCGCTGTCGCCCGGGTCGAAGGCAATCGTCAGGGTGTAAAGACCGTTGCCGTCGGGCTCCGCGCCGATGTGCCGGATACTGCCGTCAAAGCGAGTGCCGTTCATGTTCACCGTCACGGCCTGACCGGAACGGATGCCGGCCAGCCGGGCAGCGTCGATCCGGGCCAGTGCATGCATGGGCCGGTCCTGCGCGAGCGTGACGAGCGGGGTTGCCTGTTGCGTGTTGATGACGGCCATGCCGGTGCTGACGTCCACTGCCAGCACGAGCCCGGCGAACGGGGCATGCAGGGTACTGTATTCCATGTGCAGCTTCGCCGTGTTGTGGGCCGCGACGGCACTCGAATAGTCGGATTGCGCGGTGGCGAAGGCGATCTCTTCCAGCTCCAGGTCATGCACCGAGATCACCGTGCGTTCGTACAGTTCGCGGGTGCGTTCCAGCTCGCGCCGGGCCTCGTCGCGGTTCAGTTCCTGCTTGCGCAGCTGCGCTCCGGCGTCAGCCAGCGCGGTCGCAAACGGCCGCTGGTCGAGTTGCAACAGCGGCTGCCCGGCGCTGACATGCTCGCCGGCGCTGACGGCCACGGAACCGATCACGCCCGAGACCGGCGTGCTCAGTACCGCGCGCTGTGACCAGTCCAGCACGGCAGGGAAGTCAGCGGCCGCGGCCGTCGTGAGCTGTGCGAGAAGCGCGAGACTAGCGAGAACTCGTTTCATGACGGTCGGGTCCGGGTTGTGCTGTTGGCGGAGTGTGGATCCAGGGCGACCAGGGTTCGCCGGTGAGTGCGGCCAGTCGCGCCCAGTCGAGGGCGAGGGCGAATTCCGTCTGCGCATGCAGCAGCGCCGACTCGGACTGACCGACCAGGGCATCGCCGATATCGGTCTTCAGTTCCAGCTCGTACTCGGCCTGCGCGCGGTCGAAGTTCAGCGCGCGCGAGCGGGTGAAAATCTGCACCTGCTCGCGTTGCGCCTGCAGGGTCTGGATGTCGAGCCATATCTCCAGCAGGCGCTGGCGCAGCTCGTACTCCCGCTGGCGCAACACTGCCGTCAGCCGGTACACCTCGGCCTGGGCGTGCGCCACCTCGGCGTTGACACGCCCGCCGTCGTAAAGCGGGATCTCCAGGCGCAGTTCGGCCTCGAGCGGATTGCGTGATCCGACGCTGCGTTCGTTGGCGGCTGCCCCCAGCGCGGCGCTCAGCACCGGGCGCTTGCCGGCGCGTTGCGCGTGAACCTGCAGGCGGGCTGCCTCCAGGTCCGCGCGCAGTGACAATAAACCAGGGTTCGCGGCCAGCATTGCCTCGACCAGCTGTTCGTGCTCCGGCAATGGCCGGTCATTGCCCGCCAGGTCGGGCTGCACCAGGCCGGAAGGCAGCTGTCCAGGGCGGTCGAGCAGCTGGGCCAGCAGGGCGCGCGTGCTGCGCTGGCGCGCCTGCGAGCGGCTGCGCCGCATGCGGAATTCCTGGTACCGGGTTTCCTGTGCCAGCAGGTCGATGTCCGAGAGCTGTCCGAGTTCATTGCGATCACGGCTGCGGTCGGCCTGTACGTAGGCGACCGCCATGGCCTCGTTGTCGCGCGCGAACTCGAGATCGGCCAGCAGGACGTCGAAGAAGGCCTGCATGATGGCGATGCGATGGCGCAGCAGTTCGGCATCGTTGTGCAACTGCCCGCCCGTGACATTAGTCGCTGCGGCCGACTCGAGTGCCCGGGTATGGCCAAAATCGTAAAGCTGCTTGCGTGCGAACAGGATGGCGCGGGAGTCGTTGTTGCCCTGGTCGTCGGCGGTGGAGGGCGGGTCGACAACCCGTGCCTCCAGGGCGGCGCCGATGTCGATAGCATCACGCGCCGCGACGCGTTCCGCATCCGCCTCCAGTTGTGCCAGCTGTGCACGACTCAGCGCCAGCGCCGGGTGGTCCGCGCCAGCCAGGCGCAGCGCGTCATCGAGCGTGAGCGGTTCGGGCAGCGGATCGGCGGCCTGCGCCTGCGCGCATGACAGCAGTAATATCACCGCTGCCCGTGGCCAGCTTCGGCCGATAGCCGTACGGGTCGTCATCCGTTTGCGGCTTGCCTGCGCCTGTCGCGTTTGTAGGCCGTGAAACTTTGCGTGCGATAGTGGCCGTCGGTGACGTATTCACCGAGCCAGAGAAATTCCTGCGCATTGCTGGTCGGACCGGTGTGGCGGGCGATCAGGTTGCCGTCGAGGTCGAAGAAGGCAAATACCGGTGTCGCACGCACGTTGAATTGCCTGTACGCGAAATCCTTTTGCGTGGTATGCATGCCCTTGAAGTCGGTGATTTCCAGGTCGCCCTCGATGTCCACGCTGAAGATGCGAAAGTGCTTGCGGAAGTAGTCCTGCACCCCGGACTGGTTGAGCACGGTGGTCTTCATGCGATAGCAGAACGGGCAGTCCTCCTGTTCGAAGAACAGCAGGATCGCCTGTTTTTGTTCCTCGCGCGCCAGGTCGAGCTCTTCGTGGAAGTTGCCGAAGGTCTCCTGGAAGAAGAACTCGTCGGGATTACGTGCCGTGTCACCGGCCTGTGTCAGCGACAGGGTAAACACGCCGAGCAGCAGTATCATTAGCCTGGGTATCATGCTGGTTACCTTGTTTGTCAGGGCAGCCTCGGCTACCTGGTGCAATCTAATGTCCGGCTATCGTCCGGTCAAGATCTGGCTTGACCGTCGGTCACGAGAGTTGAGACAGCCCTCGTGGCCTGCAGTTCAGCAGGAGCGGGCAGGGCAGGGAGCTGCCTGCCGGGCTCAGTCTGCTGTCACGCTGCACGCAGTTGCCCGGCAGTGTCGCGCATCCCTGCCGCTGGCGCCGGCGCTGATTTCAGCCAGGGTGTCACGGTACGCGCTACTGTCGGGTGACAATGCCACCGCGCAGCGCGCGGCATTGCGTGCCTGTTGCGGACAGCCGGTTTGCAGCAGGGCATAGGCAAGATTGTTCCAGCCGTCGGGGTCGTCCGGGGTGAGCCGCGTTGCGTACCGGAAGGCCTGTTCTGCCGCTGCGTGATCGGCGGCTGCATAGCGGTTGTTGCCGTATGCCATCCAGGCCAGTGCCGCGTCGGGCCAGCGACGGGTTGCGGCGGCGAACGCGTCACGCGCCGCCGCCTGCTGTGCTGATGATTCGAGGTCATGCGCGGCCTGCAGGTAGCGCGCCGGTTGCGCCGTGGCCGGTATTCGTCCGGCCGGTACGATCACCTGTGCCCAGTAGTCGCCGCGTGCCCAGGTTCTTTCAAACGTGGGCAGCGTGGTACGCCAGCGCCGGGTGGTGCCGGAGCGCAGGATGATTGTGTCGTCCTCGAGCCGGTAGCCGACGACCACGGCATAATGCCAGCGCGGCAGCCAGTCCAGGCCGAGATTCTGAAATACCAGCACCGGGTTGCCGTGTGCAATCTCGGTGAGCAGATCCTCGAGCGAGGGCTGCAGGGGGTAGGCCAGCATGCCGTAGTGGCGTGCGGTGGCCGTGATCTCCTGCAGCAGGCTGCCGTGCAGTGCCGGCACGTAAAGACGTTCCGTCAGTGCGTCGGGTGTGATCCCGATGCCGTGCGACGCGAGCACCGTCGCCAGTGCGGCGGG
>JBATJF010000201.1:0-9087 GCA_049668345.1 Gammaproteobacteria bacterium | reverse complement strand
ACCGGCGGCACCGATTATGATTTCTTCAGCGGCTTTGAAGATGTCACTGCCCGGGTTGCCGCCAAGGGCAACGGGACCTACACCTTCGCCGGCCTGACCGTCAACAGCGGGCAGCCTCACTGTGCCGTGTCGGCGGTCCTGTCCGGCTGGAGCCTGCTGGTGATTTACGAAAACGCCGCTGAACCGCTGCGGATTGTCAACGTGTTCGACGGCTTCCAGTACTTCCGTGGCGGCACACTGAGTCTGACCGCGAATAACTTTCTCATACCCGGTTCCGGGATCGACGGTAAACAGGGGGTCCTCACCTGGGAAGGTGACTTCGAAAACTCGGCTGCCCTCAACGGTTCCAGTGAAACACTGACGTTCAACGGCACGGCACTGACCGATGGCCTCAATCCCGCCAACAACCAGTTCAATTCGACCATCAACCTGCTCGGCAGCAACACCAGTTACGGCGTGGATCTCGATAGCTACGCTATCACCAGCCTGCTCGGCGCCGGCGATACCTCGGCCACCACGGTCTACAGCTCGGGCGCCGACCTGGTGTTGCTGAGCATGGAAGTATTCAGCGTGACCAGCACGCCGTTTGCCGATCTTGCCATCAGCAAGACCCACAGCGGAAATTTCACCGTGGGACAGAACGGTGTCTATACCCTCGGCGTCAGCAACAACGGCCCCTTCGCCGAGACCGGCGCCATCACGGTTACCGACACCCTGCCGGCCGGGACGGGCTATGTCTCGGCGACCGGGACGGGCTGGAGTTGCGGCGCCACCGGTCAGGACGTGACCTGTGTCCATGCCGGTCCCCTGGCCAGCGGGGCAGCGCTGCCCGCGATCACCCTGACGGTGAGCGTGGCCGCCGCCGCCGCGCCGGGCGTCACCAATACGGCGGCCGTTTCCGGCACCTTGCCGGATAACCAGCCGGGGAATAACAGCAGCAGCGATACGGCCGTGGTGCAGCAGCCGGACCTGTCCACTTCCACCAAGACGGTCGTCGATGTCAATGGCGGTGACGCCGAACCGGGAGACGTGTTGCGCTACACCATCACGCTGATCGAGAGCAATGGCGTTGCGGCGGCCAATGTGAGCGTGACAGACAATGTGCCGGCGAACACCACGAACCTGAACCTGGTGTCCTGGCCGGCCGGCGCCACTGACAACTCAACCGGCGCGTTGCTGGATGTCTCCGGCATCGCGCTGCCGCCGGGTGGAACGGACACGATGGTGTTCGAGGTGACCGTGGCGGGCGGCGCCAGTCCAGGCGACACCATCGACAATACCGCGACCATTATCAGTCCCAATGGACCCGGCGCGACGCCTGCTGCACCGACTGTTATCGTATCGGCATCGCAAATTGCCGCCGGCGGCAACAAGCCGCTGTACCTGCACACCGGTACCCTGTCGCGCATCGTTCCCGCCGCCCTGGGTGATGTCACCCTCAACGAGGGCGCTACGGCAAACTGGACGCTCGATCCGTCACTGGCCACGGCACTCACCGTCGACGGCAGCAGCGGGTCGATCCCGGTAACGCTGGTGCTCGGCGAGAGTGGTTCGGGGCAACAGCGAAGCTACACCATTGCCCTGTCTTCATCGGCCATCGGTACCTTTGCCACGCTGTCGCTCACGAATGTGGACCTGAATCCGGTGATTACCGCAACCTACAATCTTGCGCCCACAACCCCCGGTGACAGGACCTTGCCCGCGGGGTCGGCCATCACGCTGTCCATCGTCAACAACACGACCGGTTCCGGGAACCGCGCGATCCGGGTGACGCCGAATGGGTCATTCGTGAATCTTCCCTCCAGGACGGTGATCAATGTCGACAGCGTGCAGTTTCATGATGCGGCCTATCCCGGCGGTGCCCCGATCACGACCGCACTACCGGGGAATACCGTCCGTGCCAGGGCCGTGGTGAGCGATCCCTTCGGCAGCTTCGATATCACCTCGGCCGTCATCACCCTTCTCGATCCGGCGGGGAACCCTGTGGTCAGTGGCGCCCCCATGACGCTGGTCGCGGACTCCGGGGCCGCTACCAGGACCTACGAATATGCCTATACCATCCCCGGCTCCGGACCCGAAGGCGTATGGCGCGCACGGGTCACCGCGCACGAGGGCAGCGAAGGAACCATCAGTCACCAGGGCAATGCCGCTGTTACCGTGAGCGGGGCATCGCTCACCCTGCTCAAGTCGGTGCAAACGGTTTCCGACCCCGTGAACGGCACGGTCAACCCCTTCAACATCCCCGGGTCGAAACTGCTGTATACCCTGCAGATAAGCAACAGCGGTGCCGGCAGTACCGATACCGATACGGTGGTTATCAGCGACATGATTCCCGTCAACACATCATTGCAGGTAACGGATGTCGGCGGCGCCGGGTCCGGACCGGTGCTGTTCCTCGACGGCAGTCCGTCCAGCGGCCTGAGCTATACCTTCACCTCGCTGGCCAGCCAGACCGATGACCTGGAATTCTCCATCGACGGCACGGACTGGACCTATATCCCGACGGCCGATGCCAGCGGCCTGGATAGCAGTGTCCGTTACCTCAGGGTGCGCCCCGGGAGCGCCATGCCGGGGAATACCGGTGGCGGCGATCCGAATTTCCAGATCCGCTTCATGGTGGATGTGCAGTAAGCCGGTTATTCACGTCTGCAGGATCCCGTCACAGCCCCGGAACATCGCCGGGCGTGGCTTTAAATAACGGGACTTCCCCTGATTGAGTGGGTAACACATCAATTCAGACGAGATGCATTGCTGGCCGAATGAATCCGGCCCTGCTCAATCAGACCGTAGGGTCGAATTCATTCGACCAGCGGTGTTTCATCCGGGCAGCCATCCTGCGGTGATATCCGTAGATAAAGGATGACGATCGGGTAACCGTGGTGATGCACCAGACTTGATGGTGCAGGGAATGACGCCCCCTGCGCAATGCGTAACAGGACAGGGCGACTCCTTGTCTCCTGTAGGGTCGAATTCATTCGACCCTTTACGAACCAGCTGTTGGCCGTATGAATCCGGTCCTGCAACTCGATTTGGGGAATAACATAAATAACTAATAATACAATAACTTACAGATAAATCGTACGGCGCCGATAGCGGGTAACCGGCAGACGTTACCCCTGCGTGACGGCTTGCCGGCACAGGCTGCCGACAGGGCCAGTCATGCCCGGATGCCAGGCAGCGCCGCGGCGGGTTGTGTCCGGCGGGGCTGCATGGCTACAGTGGACGCGCCTGCGCGTGCGTCTGTGGTGTCGTTCAAGGCCGTTAATGAATCCATCAGCCGCGGGCCGCAGGCACGCTCCGGTCGTGTTCGATCAGGTTCACGGCCCGGGTTCACACAGGGAGGAGTGGTCACTTGTCCACACTATTGGGATGGATCGTGGTGTTTGCCCTCGTCGGCGCTGCCGGTTGGGGGGTCATCGGCCTGTGGCTCGGCGGGGTGCTCGGCTGGCTGCTGGGGATGATGGTCAGCAACCGTGAACAGCGGGTGTTCCAGGAACGCCTGCACCGGGAACTGCAGCCACTGGCAGACCGGCTTGCCGAGCTCGAGCAGAAGGTGGCCCGGCTCGCCGGCCGCGTGCAGCGCGGTGACGTTCCGGCAGAAGCACGGCATGACGAAGCACTGGCCGGGGCTGCCGTGCCGGAACCGCCGGAACACGACGCGGTGTTTCCGGCAACAGCGGGGCAATCCCCGCCGGCCGCCGAAGCCGTGGTGCAACAAAGTCCGGCGGCAGAACCGGACGTCGGGACCGCGGGCAGTGCATGGACGGCAGCGGATGCCGTGCCGCGCGCGGTGGGTGCCGGCTATCTGGAAAAGCTTGTCGGCTTCTTCAGCGGCGGCAACCTGGTGGTGCGCGTCGGCGTGGTGGTGCTGTTTTTCGGCGTGGCCTTCCTGGTGCGTTACGCGGCCGAGCGCGATCTCGTGCCGGTTGAATTGCGCCTGGCCGGCATCGCCCTGGCGGCGATCGCGGTGCTGGTGCTTGGCTGGCGCCTGCGCGAGCGGCCCGGTCACTACGGGCTGGTGCTGCAGGGTGGCGGGATCGGTGTCCTGTACCTGACGGTGTACGGCGCAGCCAGGCTGTATGGCCTGCTGCCGATGGGTCTGGCGTTTGGCCTGATGGCGGGCATCGTCGCCTTTTCGGCCCTGCTGGCGGTGTTGCAGGATGCCAGGTCGCTGGCCCTGTTCGGCAGCGCGGGCGGTTTCCTCGCGCCGGTCCTGGCCTCGACGGGCGGCGGCAGCCACGTGGCCCTGTTCAGTTATTACGCCTTGCTGAATATCGGTATTCTCGGTATCGCCTGGTACCGTTCATGGCGCGAGCTCAACGTGCTCGGTTTCGTGTTTACCTTCGTGATCGGATCGACCTGGGGCTATCACTATTACCGCCCCGAACATTTCGCGACCACCGAGCCGTTCCTGGTCCTGTTCTTCCTCATGTATGCCATGATCGCGGTGCTGTTCGCGACACGCCAGCCCCCGCGCCTGCGTGGCTACGTGGATGGCAGCCTGGTGTTCGGCGTACCCATTGTGTCGTTCGCCCTGCAGGCCGCGCTGGTGCGTGACATGGAGTACGGCATGGCCATCAGCGCTCTGCTGGTGTCCGGGTTTTACATTGTGCTGGCCAGTCTGCTGTGGCGGCGGGCCGGTGCCGGCCTGCGCATGCTGACAGAGGCCTTCCTGGCGCTCGGCGTGGTGTTCGGCACGCTCGCGATTCCCCTGGCGCTGGATGGGCGCTGGACCGCGGCGGCCTGGGCCATGGAAGGTGCGGCGCTGGTCTGGGTGGGGATCAGGCAGGGGCGATTGCTGGCACAGGTCCTCGGCGTGTTGCTGCAGTTCGCCGCGGGCAGCGCATTCCTGCTGGCAATCGATACCCCCGCCGGCGCATTGCCGCTGTGGAACGGTGTCTGGCTGGGTTCGGTAGTCGTATCAATATCCGCCCTGTTCACGTCCTGGTTCTTATACCGGCACCCGGAGAGCCTCAGGCAGCATGCCCGCACCGCCGGCGTGGCGCTGCTGGTCTGGGGGCTGGCATGGTGGGTGGGTGCGGGCCTGCGTGAAATCGATCGGTACCTCGCAGAGGTCGATGCGGCGCACACCACGCTGCTGTTCATGTCGCTTTCCGCGCTGGTGCTGGCATGGCTGGGGCGCCGTGTGCAGTGGTCACCCGCGGCACTCGCCACCATCGCCCTGCTGCCGGTGCTGGTGCTGGCCCTGTGCGGTGAGTTCGCGTTCATGAACATGCAGCACGCATTCCAGGGCTGGGGCCTGCTGGCCTGGGCGGTCGCCCTGGCCGCGCAGCTGCGCGTGTTGTGGCGCGGTACCGGGGTCTGGCCGCAGCGCGTGGTGCAGTTCTGGCATCCCCTGGGACTCTGGTTGCTGGTGGGCCTGCTGACCTGGGAACTGGACTGGGCCATTCGCGAGACGGTTTTCCAGGCCATGACCTGGCACTGGATCGCATGGGCGCTGATACCCGGGGCAACGGTCTTCCTGCTGCTGCGATTCGGGAAAAACATTGCCTGGCCGGTGGCGGCATTTAGCGCCGGGTATCTCGGTATCGGGCTCGGTGTGCTGGCGATGGTGCTGTGGCTGTGGGCCATGGCGGCGGCCTTCCATGCCGGTGACCCGGCGCCGCTGCCTTACGTGGCGTTGCTCAATCCCATGGATATTGCGCAGTGCTTCGCCTTGCTGGCCGGCTGGCGCTGGGTGCTGTGGTGGCGCCAGGCCGACACCGACCCGGTCCGCCTCGCATTCGTGCCTGTGGCCCTGTCCGGCCTGGCGGCGGGTGTCTTCGTCTGGCTGAATTCGGTGGTGGCGCGCGCGGTACATTTCTGGGGTGACGTACCCTGGCGGCTCACCGCCCTGCAGCACTCGGTACTGTTCCAGACCGCGATCGCTATCCTGTGGACGCTGGCCGCGATGGTTGTCATGGTGGTCGCGCGCCGGTGGGCCAGCCGCCGCGCCTGGTATACCGGTGCAGGGCTGCTGGGCGCAGTGGTGCTGAAGCTGTTCCTGGTGGACCTGTCGGGTGCGGGTACCCTGGCGCGCATCATTTCTTTCCTCGTGGTGGGCGGCCTGATGCTGGTCATCGGGTATTATTCGCCCCTGCCTCCACGTGACAACAAGGAAACGGCATCATGAAGGCGTTGTGGTGGTCTGCCCTGTGGCTGCTGGCAGCCGGTGCCTGGGCCGCGGAGACGCCGGTGCAGAAGATGGACTTCGCCTATGGCCTGCCCCTCGATACGGCCGGAGGCGCGGCGATTTACCGGCTCGCATTGCCCGGGATCGTCTATGCGCACCTGGCCGGGAAGGATTACGGCGATCTGCGGGTGTTCAATGCCGCGGGCGAAGTCGTACCCCACAGCCTGCGGCGACCGGACGAGCCGGAAGCCGCGACAGGCGAGCCGCAGCCCGTGCCCTTTTTCCCGTATTCGCTGGTCAGGCCCGGGGAAAGCGGCCCGGCCCGGGTGCAGGTCACCATCAACGATCAGGGTACCGTGGTCAGCTCCAGCACGAGTGCCGTGATCGATGCTGCCGAGCGGATCAGTGCCTATCTGATCGATGTCAGCGCGCTGCAACAGGCACCATCCAGCCTGGTGTTCGACTGGGAAAGTCCGCAGGACAGTTTCGTCGCCCACGTCGGCATCGAGGGGTCGGACGACCTCGACCGCTGGCATCCGCTGGTTTCACAGGCAAGCCTGGTACGCCTGGTGTTTGCCGGCCGTGAACTGGGGCGCAATGAAATCGACCTGCCGGGCAGGGCCTATAAATACCTGAAGATCAGCTGGCCGACCGCAACCGCCGGCGTGCGCCTCACCGGGGTGAAGGTCCGCGTTACACAACAGGCCGGACCTGTTGCGAGGCACTGGGTGGAGCTGACGGGCGCCGCGGTTGACAATGAACGCAATGCCTTCGATTACCGTATCCAGGGCCGCCTGCCCGTTGACCGGGCAGAGCTCAGGTTGCCGGAGCAGAACAGCCTGATCGATGTGAAGCTGTCTTCACGCGACGGAGAAACCGCGCCATGGCGCCTGCGTCACAGTGGCAGTTTTTACCGCCTGCAGGTCGACGGGGCTGCCCTGGCGAGTGAGCCGGCGCGCTTCGGGCAGGTGAACGATACGCGCTGGCGTCTGGAGGCCGTTTCGGATCTGTCCGGTCTTGGTGCCGCCGTGCCGGTGCTGAGGCTGGGCTACGCGCAGCATGACCTGTATTTCCTGGCGCGCGGCGAGCCGCCTTTCGTGCTGGCCTTCGGTGCATACCAGGCGCCTGAGCAGCGGGGGGAGATCGATGCACTGCTGGCGCGTCTTGACGACAGGACCAGCGAAACCTTCATCGCCGAGGCCGGCGCCGGTGACATGATGACGCTGGGTGGCATGGCAAGGCTGCAGGCGCCGTCCGCGCCCTTCCCGTGGCAACGCATCGCGCTCTGGGCGGTGCTCGTGACCGGCGTGCTGGTGCTGGGGATCCTGGCCTGGCGTCTCGGCCGGCAGATGCGGCAGTCATAGCGCAAGGCGCGCCTGCGACGCCTTGCGGGCTAGTCGTCGTGACTGAAATGACCGTGGCGCAAGCCGCTCATCAGTCGGTGGAAATCATCGCCGCTGATGCGCACCAGGTGTTCGTGGTCGCCGGATTCGAAATAGACGAAGGCCAGTGAGGTGAATGCCTCGTCGACGATGGTCTCGATGTCGTAGAGCATGCCGGTGCAGGGTATGGCGCCCGGATCGCAATCGGTAAACAGCTGCTCCACTTCCTGCTCCGGCGCCAGTTCGAGTTCGCGGTTGAGTTCTTCCCGCATACCGTGCAGACGGACCCAGCTGTCGCCCGGAATCACGGCCAGCAGGTAGCCGTTTGCATCCTTCAGCACCACGCCCTTGGCAATGTGGTCTTCCCGCACCGCCGCCGCTGCCGCGGTGTCCCGGCTGCTGCAGGTGCGCGGATGTGTGACCAGTTCGTACTCCAGCTGCAGGGATTCGAGGTGTACCCTGACGGTGTCAGCCATTGCCATTGTCTTGCTCCTTGTCGCTAGCCGTTGCCGGCCTGGCCGCTGTGGCCAATGGCCGGTTGGCTCCCGCTGTCCAGTATAGGGCAAGCGGCAGCCTGTCTGTCGCGCTCATTACAACCGGCGGTACAGCGGGAGTCCCGTCCGCCAGGGCGCGAACGCTGCCAGGCCATCCGGCAGGCGCTCGTGCGCACCGAGCAACAGCAGGCCGCCACTGCGCAGCACGCCGGCAATACGCCGCGCGGTCGCTTCCTGGAGCGGGGCATCGAAATAGGTGAAAGCCAGGTTCCTGCACAGGACCAGGTCGAATGGCCCGTCCGGCGCGGCCCTGCGGATATCCTGCTGCAGGAAGCGCACGGCCTGCCGAAAGGCCGGCCGCAGGCACCAGCGTTCATCCGTGTGGCTGAAGGCCGCCTGCCCCCAGTCGGAGGGCAGTTCCCTGATGCTGGAATAGGGGTAGCAGGCCGCGCGGGCACGCTGCAACAGTGCCGCATCGCCATCGGTCGCAAGGATTTCCAGGCCGGTGTGCCGGAACGCAGGGTCGGGGGCGAGTGCCCACAGCATGGCCAGCGTATAGGGCTCCTCGCCGGCGCCGCACCCGGCACTCCATGCCCGGAGGCAGGGCGCACCGCGTGCGCGTGCCTGTGTGGCCAGTTGCGGCAGGATGTCGCTTTCCAGCAGACGGAAAATGCCGCAGTCACGATAAAAGCGCGATATGGTGATGCGACAGCAGGCGTCGAGGATGGCCCATTCCGGAGTGTGTTCGTCGAGGTGCTGTCGATAGGCGGCGAGGTCGGGCAACTGCAACACGTCCAGCCTGCGCTGCAGGCGCTTGCAGACCTGGCGCCGCACCCGGCGGAAGCCGGGCCAGCGCAGCTGCAGCTGTGGCAGCGTCTCCTGCAGGAAGTGTACGCAGTCCTGGTCCTTCATGGCCCTGCTGCCAGGGGTGGCGCGGGTCCGGTGCCTGTCGTGGTGTCATTCGTATGCGGCACCCGGTCACCGCTGAGGGCTGTCGGCGGGGTCCGGGTCGCGCCTTGCGGCAGGTCATACCTGCGATGACGGTGTGCTGTTATCATACTGGCGTTGTGTAAACAGG
>JBATJF010000200.1:0-1917 GCA_049668345.1 Gammaproteobacteria bacterium | reverse complement strand
GCATTACGGCACTGTCACGGGTGATCATAAGACGGGAAGTCGCAGGGTGGATAAACTAACCACAATTGCTCATTGTTTTCCCTTCAATTCTCAAAGAGATTTACCAATTTATCATGCGGAGTCCATAATGGAACCGTAGTAGCTAGGGAATTCACCTAGATATGAATCGCCCCCGATCTACTAGACACCTGCCAGCCGTTCCAGATACTGCTGTTCGTATTCTACCGGCGAGAGCTGGTCATTCGTACCATGACGTCTCCGGATGTTGTAGAACAGTTCGATGTAATCAAACACGTCGCCGCGCGCCTCTTCACGGTTTGCATAGATCCGTCGCTTGATCCGCTCGCGCTTGAGCAGCTGGAAGAAACTCTCGGCCACCGCATTGTCATGGCAGTTGCCACGCCGGCTCATGCTGCACTCCAGGTTGTGCGCCGTCAGAAACGCCTGCCAGTCGTGACTGGTGTACTGGCTGCCCTGGTCCGAATGCACTGTCACTGGACTCGTCGGCTTGCGACGCCAGACCGCCATCAGCAACGCATTGAGCACAATCTCACGGGTAATCCGCGACTGCATCGACCAGCCAATAACCCGCCGGGAAAACAGATCCAGCACCACGGCCAGGTAGAGCCAGCCTTCGTGTGTTCTGATGTGCGTAATATTCGTTACCCATGCCTCATCAGGGGCCGTGGTTGTGAATTGCTGTCCCAGACGGTTGGGCGCCACGACACTGGGTGTCCCTGGGCGCTGTCGAGGACGTCGCCGGTAGCCGACTTCTGCACGCAAACCCGCGCTCTTCATCAGCCGATACACCCGGTGCTTGCCACACGACTCGCCCACCTCACGCAGATCACGGTGTATCTTGCGATAGCCGTATACACCACCACTCTCCAGCCAGAACTGCTTGATCAGGCCCAGTAACCGTTCGTTTGCCCGGGCCTGCTTAGACTTCGGTTCACGACACCCGGCGTAATAGCCACCGGGGTGTAACTCGAGTAGGCGACACTGACGACGCACCGGCCAGACGGCGCGGTGGGTCTTGATAAAGGCACACCTCACTTGGGCTGGTTGTCGAAGTACGCCGCGGCTTTATTAGGATGTCGCGCTCCCCGGTGACGCGCTTCAACTCCTTCTGCAACCGCTTGATCTCGGCCTGCTCGGCAGCCTTGGCCTGGTGCCCGGGCGCAGCCGGAGCGAATTGCTTCTTCCAGGCGTACAGACTGTGTGTGCTCACACCCAGCCGCTTGGCTACCTGGGCTACTTCATGACCCCGTTCAACGATCTGCCGTACCGCCTCGATCTTGAACTCATCCGGGTATCGCTTGTCGCTCATCATCCATCCTCCTGTTACCATTCTGGATGGCTGAAAAGTGTCTAGCAAGTCGGGGGCGATTCAGAGGACAATCCACGAATAGCTGAAAACTGCCTGGCATGTCGGGGACGATTCAATTTCTCTGTCTACTGTAACTGCAGTCTGGCGGCACCGCTTGCGGTACCATTGAGCCTGATACCCTCCGGCATTACTTGTATTTCTACATGCCTAAACTGCAGGCCTGACATATCAAGCGTCATGCCCCCCGGGGTGATTTTTTTCAGCACGACTCCGAGGTGTTCGTTAAGCTGATCGAGTTTCTGCAGCAACGCCTGGTTTGCTGCTTGTTCCAGTGATTGACGGATTTGCTCATGGAATGCCTTGGCGAGGAAGTCCACGGCGAAATCCTCGGCGGTATAATCATACGTCAGGTCGCGCATGGCCAGCCTGCCGGTCGGTGCATCATAGCCCAGGTCCGCCGTGAGCTCTGCGGCACCGGCAAGCTCACCGGTTAGATCCAGTCGTGCCTGCACCTTCTGTCCGCTGCCACCCAGTTCAACTCCCTGGATACCCACTGAGTGACCCTTGACTACAAATGTCTGGCCGTC
>JBATJF010000199.1:0-3678 GCA_049668345.1 Gammaproteobacteria bacterium | reverse complement strand
CACGGCCTTGCGTGAACTGGAGGAAGAAGCCGGCATCCGGGCCGGACGGCTCGACCGTCTCGGCAGCATGATTACCACGCCCGGCTTCTGCAACGAGATCGTGCACCTGTTCCTCGCGCGTGACCTGGTGCGGGTCCCTGCCGCGCCGGAAGAACATGAACTGTTCGAGGTGCACTGGCTGCCTTTCGAGGTGGCGCTCGGGCAGGTCTATGACGGCACCATCCGCGATGCCAAGACCATGCTCGGACTGACGCTGTGCGCCAACCGGCTGTGAACAGCCCGCAGGCAATCCTGCACACGCACCCGGCATGTACCACGCACTGCGGGAACAGCTCCTGTCATTGCAGCAACGCGATACCGATACCCGCAGCCGGCTCCTCGCCGCGGATCGCCTGTACGGCAGCTACGCGGAGGACATGCAGCAGGTCCATCGCGCCAATGCCGAAGCGCTGGAGCGCATCATCGCACCATACGGCTGGCCCGGACGCACCCTGGTCGGCACAGACGGCGCCGCCGCGGCCTGGCTCATCGCCCAGCACGCCATCTGCACCCCGGACCTGCAGCGCGGTTTTCTCGCGCACCTCGAGTCGGCCGTGGCGCATGCCGAGGCCCCGCCACGCCAGCTGGCCTGTCTGACCGACCGTATCCGCTTCAACGAGGAACGTCCGCAACGCTACGGCCTGGTGCTGGACTGGGATGCCGACGGCCAGCTGAACTGCACCTTGGAAGACCCGGAGCAGCTCGATGCATGCCGTGCTGCCGTCGGCCTGCCCCCATTTGCCGGGGAGCTGACGCAACACCGGCAGGCGGTCGCCGCAGAAGGCGGACAGTGCCCTGAAGATTACACAGACTATCTGGCCAGGCGCCGGGCCTGGGCGCGCCGTGTCGGGTGGATCTAGCAACAGTGGGCGTCACTGTTCCCTGACTGGCGGAAAAACCGTAGAGTCCAGCCATGCCAGCCATGCCAGCCAGTGCCCTTGATGCCCGATGCCATCGGGCCGGCAAACCGACTCCTGCTGTCCGGCTTCATGTTCCCGTTCGACGGCATGCCGCGCGCGGCACAATACTTCGCCGAGCTGCTGCCGCTCACGCATTTCGTGCGCCTGATCCGCGGCATCATGCGGCGCGGAGCTGGGCATGATGACCAGCGAACTGTACGCCCTGGCGGCCTTCCTGCTGGTGACCATGGGGATCGCGGTGCTGCGATTCAGCAAGCGACTGGACTGATGGCGGCCGGTCATCGCAGAATCAGCGCGGGTTATCACCGGGAGCCAGCCTAATGCCTCCACGCATGTTGCTGCTGCTGGTCGGGCTTGCGGCGCTGACCGCGCTGATCCAGATCAACCTGCTGGCGATCGCCTTCGACAAGCTGGGGCTGTCGCCGCACGCCGCCATGACCCTGGTATTGTTTGCGCTGTTCGGCAGCGCCATCAACCTGCCGCTGGTGCGGATCACGGCCGAGGCGCCGGCGGAACCCCCGCCGCCCCTGCCCGCCTGGCTGCAACCGCTGCAGATTCCGTTCGAGGGCACGACCCTGATCGCGGTCAACCTCGGCGGCTGCATCATCCCGGTGGCTTTCTCGGCCTACCTGATGGCACATAACCCGCTGCCGTTCTTCGAGGTACTGTCGGCCATCGCCATCGTCAGCCTCGTCAGCTACCGGCTCAGCCGCCCCATACCGCGGCTGGGCATTGCCATGCCGGTACTGGTCGCGCCGTTTACCGCCGCCCTCACCGCCCTGCTCATCAACGCCGAACACGCCGCCCCGCTGGCTTACATCAGCGGCACCCTCGGCGTGCTGATCGGTGCCGACCTGCTGCGTCTCGGCGATATACGCAAAATGGGTACACCCCTCGCCTCCATCGGCGGCGCCGGTACCTTCGATGGCATCTTCATCACGGGGATCGTGGCGGCGCTGCTGGCCTGATCAACCATCGAAAGATCCGGACGCATGCTGCGTAAACTGCATCCGGCCCCTCTCTGTCCATCAGCGCCCTTTGAATACTGCCTTGAGTATGAAATGGGTCGGCATGAATACGAGCAAGGGGTACGCGCACATCAACAACGCCAGGTACAGGGGGCCGGAGACCCAGGTCTGGGGCGGGTTACCGATACCAAAGACCCAGTTGAGGTTTCTTTCCGGATCGGTGGCCAGGTAGCAGACCGGAAGCAGGACCCAGACCAGCACGGTCTGCGCATAGATGGCACGCCTGTCGTAGCCCAGGCGATGGACCATCCAGAGCAGCAGCACGGGCAGGATGACATGGAACAGGGAAAAGAACCTGAACAAGGGCGTGTGACGGGATTCAAACATGTAAGCCGTCGCGTTGAGGCCGATCACATCGAAACCTGCAAGCAGGCGCAGAAAATAATCCAGGTTCCAGGCCAGCTCCGGCAGCAGCACGCCAACCGCCATCATACTGGTGAGAAACCGGTTCTCCATCCAGAGCGCCGGCACAACAGCCAGCAGCGCGATATCCGACAGCCAGAGAAAATTCGCAGGCCCCCGTTCCATCCAGTAAACGGGCACCAGGAGACAGACAAACAGCGTACAGGCTATCTTCAGCCACAGTGAAAGCATCATCACGACAGGTATCCAGTGTCTATGCAGGCCTGTTTAGCAGTTGTCAAACGACAAACCGTTTGCGTTTTATATCATTGGCTCTTCCCCAAATCGAGTGGGTAGATTCCCGTTGCAGGGCCGAATTCATTCGGCCAACAGCCTTGCCATTAGCAGCAATGCGTCTCGTCTGAATTGATGTGTTACCCACTCAATCAGGGGAAGTCCCATATCATTGAAATGCCGGCTGGCCAGCAGATCAACGATCTCGACCCACTGCTGTCCCGCATAGCCATCATTCTCGAGAAGGCGGGTATCCGTGATTTTTTGTGTCCCGGCTAACCAGTGACTGACTGGATACCCGCCGTCGCGGGTATGACATCATTCTTGTTCTGGAATGTCATATCCACGTACAGCCCAACACAACCCAGGGAACCCTGACTCATTCGCTCATCGTCATCCCGGCGCATGCCGGGATCCCGTGTTTTCAATGGCCTTGATGCCGGCTTTCGCCGGCATGACGAACCCGTCGGAGATTCCCGAATCGCCGGATTAGCCACATTCACTATTTTTCCAGATGATTATGTGGGACAGCAGTGTCTCCTGCCCCGTTGATCCTGCTATAGCGCCACCCCCGCAAACGCGATCCCGCTCAACTGCGCCAGTTCCGGCTTGCAGGTCGCAAGATCGTCCCGGTTGAACTCGTTGAGGTGCGCATGGCCGCAGGCCCTGGCCATCACCTGCATCAGCTCGACCGAGGCGCCGAGAAATCTCGCCAGCTTCAGCGCGGACGCGTCGACGTCCAGCCGCCGGCGCAGTTCGGGTTGCTGGGTGGCGATACCGGAGGGGCAGTTGTTGGTGTTACAGATGCGTGCCGCGATACAGCCGATGGCCTGGATGGCACTGTTTGCAATGGCGATGCCGTCCGCGCCGAGCGCCAGCGCCTTGATGAAATCCGCCGGCACCCGCAGGCCGCCGGTGATGATCAGCGTGACCCGACCGCTGGCGCCTGCCTGGTCGAGGCAGCGCCGGGCGCGCGCCAGCGCCGGGATGGTGGGTACACTGATGTGATCGCGGAACAGCAGCGGGGCCGCGCCGGTGCCGCCACCGCGCCCGTC
>JBATJF010000198.1:0-7107 GCA_049668345.1 Gammaproteobacteria bacterium | reverse complement strand
GATGCGCGCCGAGGTAACCACCCAGCAACGAACCGAGCAGCAGCGCCGGCAGCCAGCTCCAGCGGATATCACCGAGTATGCCCAGCATCATCGCGCCGGTCCCGTTCCAGAACACGCCGACCAGGATCAGGGTATAGGCGATGGCGCGCCGGTAATCGAGGCCGAACCAGCGCACCAGCCAGAGTGTCACGAACAGGCCGGTGCCGGAAGTCAGCGAACCATTCAGCACACCGATGGCGAACAACACCACACCGCCCCACAGCCGGGCACGCGTGCCGCGGTTGACGGGAATCACAGTCTGGCCAAGATTCGGGTGCAGCCAGGAATAAATACCCAGTCCTGCGGTCAACATACCCAGTGCGATCTCGGCCATGCGCTCGTCCACGCCGAGGATGATATTGGCGCCCAGCAGGACGCCCGGCAGGCCGCTGATCAGGATTGTCGCCGCAAGACGACGATCCAGTGGCGCCTCTCTCAAGTGCCTGATTGTAGCGCCGATACCCAATGCAACGCTGGCGACCTTGTGCGTCGCGAGTGCAATGGCAAATGGCAGGCCAAGGAAGATGAGCACGGGAAGCTGGATCAGTCCGGCACCACCTCCTGAAAATGCGGAAAAGACATTGGCCAGCAGAGACAGGAGGAAAAGGATGAGTTGTTCCGGCAGATCCACGTTTTCTCCCGTTTCCCGTTTGCGGTATATTGCACAACCAGCAGGGTTGCAGAAATTTGCATGCGCAACAAGACGGTAAACTGACCCGGAAATGAAGAGAAGCATCTGCACAATCCGCTGCCTGCTGGCGATCCCGGCACTGTTGCTTGCCGGCTCGGCGCTGGCCGAGCGTGCCTACAAGTGGGTCGATGCGGATGGCAATATCCAGTACTCCAACCGTCTGCCACCCGAAGCCGCATTCACCGAGCGCAAGGAAATCAACGAACAGGGTCGCGTCGTCAAGGTGTACAAGGCACCGCCGACCGCGGAAGAGAAGGCCGAGGCAAAACGACTCGAAGAACTGGAAGCGAAGAAAAACGAGCGCGCCGAAAAACGCGCCATTCACGACCGCAGCCTGCTTGCCACCTACTCCAGCAAGGATGACATGCTGAAGGCACAGGATAACAAGATTTCAATGGTGCAGGGCCTGGTGAAGCTGACCCATAGTCGCATCCGGTCGATGCAGGAGCGCCTGCTCGTGCTGACCGAGGAAGCCGCCAGCTACGAGCGCAGCGGCAAGGAACTGCCCTTCACACTGCAGCACCAGATCAAGAACCTGCGCGACCAGATCACCCACAACAAGGAATTCTCGCTCGACAAGACGGCGGAAATCGAGGAAATCAGGAAGCAGTTCGCCTTCGACGCGAAACGCTTCGAAGAACTCACGTCCGGCACGCCACCCAAACCGGACAAGCGCAGGTCGGCACTTGACCTCGCCATGAACCATCCCGACCTCGACCTGGACCGGCGTGACCGCACCCTGCTGAGCACGTTCACCAGCGAGGACGACCTGGTGTTCGCACGCAACGAGGAACTGGAAGTGCTGGACCGCGATATAAAACAGGCCTACTACGATATAGACGGTCTGCAGCGGCACCTGGCAGAGCTGTCCGACAATGCCGACGAATACGAAAAGCGCGGCGAGGTGCTGCCGAACGACCTGATCAACCAGATGAAGGACGTCATATCGGAAATCGCCATCAGCGAGACCAGGCTGCAGACGAAGCGCCGGGAAAAGGCGAGCGCCGAGCAGAAATATGCCAGTGATATCGAGCGCTTTCGCTTCCTGATCACCAGCATCGGCCGCTAGCTAGCGCGTCGCACTCAGGACGAGATCAGCGTACCCACACCCTCGTCGGTGAACAGCTCCACCAGCACGGCATGCGCGACGCGTCCATCGATGATGTGCGCCGCGCCGACACCGCTGTTGAGTGCCGACATGACGCAGCCGATCTTCGGCAGCATGCCGCCCTGCACCGTGCCATCATCGATGAGGCGCTTTACGTCCCTGACCTTGAGACCGGTCAGCAGCTGGCCCTGCTTGTCGAGCAGCCCGGGCGTGTTGGTCAGCAGGATCAGTTTCTCGGCCTTCAGCACCTCGGCCATGTGACCGGCAACCAGGTCGGCATTGATATTGTAGGAATGTCCGTCCTCGCCCACGCCGATCGGCGCGACTACCGGGATGAAGTCGCCGCCGATAAGCATGTCGACGACGCTGGCATCGATACTCTCGACCTCGCCGACGTGACCGATATCGATGATCTCCGGCGCGTCCAGGTCCGGGGTATGCCGCTTGATGATCAGCTTGCGTGCGCGGATCAGATCGCCGTCCTTGCCGGTCAGGCCCACTGCGCGCCCGCCGTGGCGAGTGATCAGGTTGACGATTTCCTTGTTGACCAGTCCGCCCAGCACCATCTCGACCACGTCCATGGTCTCGTCGTCGGTCACGCGCATGCCGTCGATGAACCGGCTTTCCTTGCCGAGTTTCTCCAGGAGCCTGCCGATCTGCGGACCGCCGCCGTGCACGACGACCGGATTGATACCGACCAGCTTCATCAGCACGACGTCGCGGGCAAAACCGCTCTTGAGTTCCTCGTCCACCATGGCGTTGCCACCGTACTTGATGACCACGGTCCTGCCGCGGAAACGGCGGATGTAGGGCAATGCCTCGGTGAGGACATGTGCGACGTTTTTGGCGGATTCGGGGGTCAGCGACATGCGACAGGTACTCGATCTGCGGGAGTGGTAGGAATGCGAAGTTTACGCGTGAGCACGGCGGGCTCACAAGGGCCCGGCGGGACGACGCCGGCCCTGCGCGTCGCGGCGGCTAGAACGGCAGCGACAGGTCGCTCTTGACCTGCAGCATGGCGCGGCGGAAATCTTCCATAATCCGCACCAGCGCGGCTTCGGTATCGGCCTCGAATCGCAGCACCAGCACCGGCGTGGTATTCGACGCGCGCACCAGACCCCAGCCGTCCTCGAAATCCACGCGCAGGCCATCGATGGTCGATACCGTGGCATTCTCGAAGTGCGCGTTCTCGAGCAGGCGGCCGATGAACTGCTGCGGCTCACCTTCACGCATGGGAACGTTGAGTTCCGGAGTATTGATGCTGTCCGGCAGTTCCGCGAAAACCTCGGTACTGCTGCGCATGTCCTTGCCGAGGATTTCCAGCAGCCGCGCGGCGGCATACAGACCGTCGTCGAAACCGTACCAGCGTTCCTTGATGAAGATGTGACCGCTCATCTCGCCGGCCAGCAACGCACCGCTTTCGCGAATCTTGGCCTTGATGAAAGAGTGCCCGGTCTTCCACATCAGCGGCTCGCCGCCGTGATCGTGAATGATCTTGTCGAGATGACGGGTGCATTTCACGTCGTAGATGATCTGTCCACCCGGATTGCGTTCCAGGATATCCATCGCGTACAGCATCAGCACGCGGTCCGGCCAGATGATCGTGCCGTCGGCCGCCACCACGCCAAGCCGGTCGCCGTCTCCGTCGAAGGCCAGGCCGATGTCGGCATGCCCGGTCCGTACCGCGTTGATCAGGTCGGTCAGGTTGGCCGTCTTGCTCGGATCGGGATGGTGGTTCGGGAAATTGCCGTCCACGTCGCAGTACAACTCGGTCAGGGTGCAACCCAGCGAACGCAGCAGATCGGGCGCGACGGCGCCGGCCACCCCGTTGCCGCAATCGATCACCACGCGCAACGGACGCGCCAGACTGACATCGCCGCGGATACGCTCGATGTAGTCCGGAATGACATTGATGGTTTCGACGCTGCCGGCACCGGATATGAAATTGCCGGCCTCGATACGCTCGCGCAGGTCCTGGATCGAGTTACCGGACAGGGTTTCCCCGTCGATCACGATCTTCAGGCCGTTGTAGTCGGGCGGGTTGTGGCTGCCGGTCACGACGACGCCGCTCTGCGTATCCAGGTAGTAGGTCGCGAAGTAGAGCACCGGTGTCGGCACGCAGCCGATATCCTTCACGTCGCAACCCGTCGAGGTGATGCCTTCAACCAGGGCATCGACCAGGATCGGTCCGGACAAGCGCCCGTCACGGGCGACCACGATTTCGTTGCGCCCGCGCTGCAGCGCCTCGCTGCCGATCGCCCTGCCGATAAGGTACACAGCCTCGACAGTCAGTGTCTTGTCCACAACACCCCGTATGTCATAGGCACGGAAAATCGACGGATCGATACCGGTGACTGCTGCTATATTCAACGGACCTTCCTCCACTATCAGGTTGTCACTGGAAATGGCCGACGTGAAGTTCGCGGCGCCTGCGGACGGGTATTCAGCATGTTCCTCAACGCTGATCCCGGCAGCAGGCGTTTCATACGGCGCGCTGTCATCACGATCGTCCTTGCGCCGGGCTTGCCCGCGCTGCCCGCCGGGCTCCCTGGCACTGGCCGCCAGCTGCACCATGAAATCGATGGTGGATTGCAGCTCGGCAAGACCGCCCCCCTCGTCGCGCCGTACCCGGCCATCGCGAAAGTCTTTCATCAGCGTCACGATGGTGACCTCGTCCTGGCGCAGCGCATTGAACAGGCGACGGAACAGTACATTTACGAGGGCAGCGAATAACAGCGCCGTGGTCAGCAGGGCGCCGATTACCCAGAAACTGATACCGGACAGGTAGGCCAGGCTGCCGGTCTCGGGCCACCAGGCGATCTGCCAGCGGGTATGCTCTATGGGCACGACGCGCTCCGCCTGCCCGGACTTGATGGACGGATCACCACGCGCGGCGACTACCACCGGCGCGCCCTTCTCGCCTGCCTGGCGCAGTTCGATGTAGCCGTGCAGTTCCTTCAGGTCGTCGAGGATGCCCTGCAGCACATCGTTGGACAGTGACAGCATGATGTGGCCGATCACGCCGGTACCGGCGGGATCCATGACCTTGCGCACGATATTGACGTGCTGTTGCGGGGTGTTGAACAGGTGCACCTCGACGGGTGGCGGCTCGTCGCCGGCCTCGGCGGCGCCCATCTGGGCCAGCGCGGAATAACTCAGCGGCGGCGACGCCCGCGGGTCCACCATGGTGATGCCAGGCGACAGCAGGCGCACGTTGATCGCTGTCGGAAATACATAGCGCAGCGATTCCTCGCGGGCGCTGCGCTCGGCCGCGGTACCGATCATCAGGATGTCGGCAATCTCGGGATCCTTGGCCAGCAGCGCCGCGCTGGTGCCGTAATAGTCGGCCATCGCGGCAACCCGGGCGGCGAGCAAATCGGTGGTGGTGACGGTCTCCTGGTCCTTCGCGGTCACGATGTAGAGCGCCATCACCTGGAACAGGACATAGGCCAGCGCCGCCAGCAGCAGGATACCGGCGAACATCAGCTGGATGCGGACCCGGGCCAGGCTGGCCGACTGTGCCGGTCCGGGTGCCCGGGAGGATTGAGCGGCCGGTTTCTTCGCGGCCTTGCGGGGCTTGCGGGAACCGGGTAAAGGAAATTTCATCGCAATCCTTCAGCTAACTGTAACGATCTGAGTAATTGGGGATTTTTAATGCAAATACGCTATCGGCAGAGGGGCTGCTTGATTGAACTCAGTGCCTGCCGGTGTGGCCGAAGCCACCATCGCCCCGGTCGCTGGCAACGAATTCCTCGACCACCTCGAAATCGGCATGCACCACCGGCACGATCACGAGCTGCGCAATGCGCTCGCCGGGTACCACCGTGAACGGCTCGCTGCCGCGGTTCCAGCAGGACACGAAGACCTGGCCCTGGTAGTCGGAATCGATGAGCCCAACCAGGTTGCCCAGCACAATGCCATGCTTGTGGCCCAGGCCGGAGCGCGGCAGCAGGATGGCCGCCAGCCCGGGATCCTCGACATGGATGGCCAGGCCGGTGGGAATCAGGTGGGTCTCGCCCGGGGCGATTTCCAGCGGGGCCTCGACGCAGGCGCGCATGTCCATGCCGGCCGAGCCGGCGGTGGCGTAGTGCGGCAGGGGAAACTCGCTGCCCAGGCGCTTGTCGAGAATCTTAAGCTGAATCTTTTGCATTGAACGGGATTACCTTGTTGCCCCTGTCATGAAAACGTTCCGCGATCAGCACCAGCAGTTGCCGCGCCAGCCTGGCCTTGCCGGTGAGCGGCAGTTCGCATTCGCCGTCTGCCCAGATCACATGCAGGGCATTGTCCCCGGCGTCGAAACCCCGGCCGGCGCCGACCCGGTTCGCCGCGATCATGTCGACGCCCTTCGCCAGCCGTTTGGCACGCGCATGCTCGACCAGCGCTTCGGTCTCGGCGGCAAAACCGACTGTGAAGGGTGCCTGCGGCAGCGCGGCGACCTCGGCCAGGATGTCCGGGTTGCGCACCAGTGTCAGCGCCATCTGCCCGGCCGTCTTCTTTAGCTTGTGCCCGGCCGGACGCTCCGGCCGGTAGTCGGCCACCGCCGCGACGGCGATGAAAATATCACAGTTCACCACCTGTTCGTACACGGCGCGCTGCATATCCGTGGCACTGACGACATCGATGCGCTGCACCCGCGGCGGTGTTGCCAGGCTGACCGGGCCGCACACCAGGATCACCTCGGCTCCGGCCTCGACAGCAGCCTGCGCCACGGCAAAGCCCATGCGGCCCGAGCTGTGATTGCTGATATAGCGCACCGGATCGATCGCCTCGTGCGTGGGACCCGCGGTGACCAGCACCCGGGTGCCTGCCAGCGCACCGGTTTCGAACAGGCCTGCAACGGCGCTCACCAGTTCGCCCGGTTCCAGCAACCGGCCCGGACCGGTTTCGCCGCAGGCCTGCTCGCCCTGCGCTGGTCCGAATACAGCGATACCACGCGTGCGCAGCGCGGCGATGTTGTCACGCGTCGCCGCGTTCTCCCACATGGCATGGTTCATGGCCGGCGCAATCGCCACCGGTGCCTCGCAAGCCAGCGCCACGGCAGTCAACAGGTCGTCCGCCCGGCCCTGGGCCAGCCGCGCAATGAAATCCGCAGTGGCCGGCGCGATCAACAGGGCATCCGCCCAGCGCGCCAGCTCGATATGTCCCATCGCGGCCTCGGCCCCCTCGTCGAGCAGCCCGGTGTGCACCGGGTTGCCGGACAAGGCCTGCAGGGTCAGCGGCGTGATGAACTGTTGTGCCGCCGCCGTCATCACCACGCGTACCAGTGCAC
>JBATJF010000197.1:0-3016 GCA_049668345.1 Gammaproteobacteria bacterium | reverse complement strand
CCGGCGAGTGAAAAATCATCGTCTTCGTAACCGTTCCAGTTATAGCCGGCACTCACCCAGATGTTGGTCGCCGGATTGAAACCGGCGGACACGCCGATGGAGTATTCATATTGATCGCTGTTCCAGCTGTGCAGCGTGCTGGCACGCGCCCCCACGTCCCAGCGCTTGCCGATGTCCCGGCGCGCCTCGATCCCGAATGAATCGGTGAATCCGGAATAGTCGGCGCCATCGATGCTGTCGCGCGTGTATTTTGCACCGTAGAACGTGCTGACCTGGTTTGCCTTGCGGCGATAGTTCGCCAGCAGGTTGTTCACCACCTTCCAGTTGTCATACGTGCTGATCCCGCCGTCCAGGGTATCGACGGCAAGGTCGGTGCGATTCAGGAGCGTCCAGCGGCGCCCGAACGGACGACTCACCAGGCCGAGCCGAAGGTCTGCCTGCCTGCCTTCGGTCCCGGCGGCAGACTGTGTTTCGAACAACTGCAGGCGTGCAGACAGCCCCAGGCCCTGGCGTGGCTCACCCGCCGCGCCGCTGTAAAACCCCCACTTGTCTTCCGCATCGGCAGTTCGGCGCTCGATCCGCGAGGTCCAGGACCAGTCCTCGACCTGGTAGGTGGCCCCCAGCGAAACGGCGGTAAAATCCTCGGTATTGCCGGATGCCGGTGGCAGCGTGAGGCTGAAGGGAACATTACCCGGGTCCCTGATGGTCGTGCTGCTGTCCAGGCCGGTATCCACGCTCCACTCGTCGGTAAGCTGCCAGGTCTGTTGCAGACCGGCATTGGCAAACAGGCGCGGACCGTATTCACTGCCGCGTTGTTCCAGCGAGGTATTCACGGTAGCGCCGGTCCACGGCCGGGTGTTCATGCCGATCCGGGTGCCGCGGGTATCCTCCCTGTCACCAAAGGTCAGTTCCTGCTCCACGAACAGCGTGGTCGACGGGTTCAGCAGGTAATCGGCGCCCAGGATCGTGCGCGTCGGGTATTCGGGGTTGGCGTTACCCGACAGGGACTGGTCGTGATCGATGCGCAGGTTCAGGTGGCTGTCGAGGAAGCTCCTGTGTGCGCCGACCGCCAGCTGGCGGGAGGTATCCGTTGCACCGTTGGTATGGCTGTCCCGGGCCATGCGCAGGCCGGCGGAAGCACCGTGGCTGGCCGTTTCATACACCACACCCGCCTCGGCCACATCACGTTCCGCCCCGGTCTGCAGGTCGGCTTGTCGGAATGCCTCTGCGGTGAAGTCGAACCTGTCGGTCAGGTGATAGCGGCCATCGATACCGTAAAGGCGGGTGCCGGTACCGATGAGACTTTGCTGGCCGAGTCCGAACCCGTCTTCCTGTTCGCGGTAATAGACACTGCCGTCCACCGTTCCGGAGGTCCGGCGCAATTCCGCCAGGTAGGCATACCGTTCCGCGGCATTGCTCGCCTGGCTGGCGGCATATTCCAGCTTCAATTGCATGCTGCTGGTGAAGTCGATGGTGGCATCTACACCCTTGAGGGTATCGTCACCGGTGTTCTGCCCCTGGTTGATATAGGTCGCGCCGATTTCAACCCTGTCATCCATGAGCTGGACGGCACCGCGCCCGCCCCAGGTCCACGCTTCCGCGCCGGCGGCGCGGGTTTCATAGTCGATGACGATATACACCGGATTCAGGCTGGCGTCCTTGCTCGGGACCGGCTGCCTGAAAAACAGGGTGCCGGCATCGTAGTCGATGTTGTAATCGATGTTGCGCGTCAGGGGCCGGGTGGACAGCACGATTTGCGGGCGGAAACGGTCGCGGGTCTCGATACTGACCTGGTCGGAGGCGAACACCAGGTCCGGGTAACGCAGGCGGTACAGGCCCGAGGTGCCATCGCCACGCAATTCATCCTTGACGAAATTCTGGGCGGTTTCACTGGCGAACACGTTCAGGTTGTAATGCCTGTCGCGCAGTTCGGACTTGAAGCCGGTCAGGGAGCGATCGTATCGGGCCAGCTCGGTGACCGTCAGGCCGGACTGGAAATCCCCGAACAGGGCGTAGTACTGGTGGCGTTCAAGCCGGACATAGAGTTTCTCGCGGCTGGCTGCATCATAGCCCTGCACGGTTTTGTCACCGTAAACCGGGTAGTAGGCATCCGGATCTATTTCCTGAAACAGCGTATTGCGCTCTTCCGTATCCTTGCCGGAGTCGTAGGCAAGCGTCAGCAACCATTCGCCCCTGATGCTGCCCCTGGCAAAGAACGACAGCTTGCCATCGGTATAGGTATCTTCCTCGAGGTCAGCCGCCGACAGCGATTCCATGTTGCCGCTGACGGTGTTGTGGGCAACGCTGCCTTCCGCCAGTCCCACCAGGATCCAGTCGCGCTGTGCCGCCTGCAACCAGGGACGCAGTGTCGCATCGCGCTGCTGCAGCGGTATGACCAGCGTGGCCACGCCGGTCCGGGTGGTTGGCTTGAGTTCGATCAGGGCGATGCCGTCCTTGCCGACGCGATAGCGCGCGTTGCCGCGATCCAGTCCGGCCAGCGGCTGGCGCTGCAGGTCATCGATATTTTGCTGCGCCGTATGCGGCGGCTCGACCATGAACTCGCCGATCAGGCCTTCGCGGATGGGATGATCGTCACGGTCATACAGGCGCACCGCGATCACCGGGGTCTGCCTGCCGTCGGCAATCAGGCGGGAGCGGTCCTCGACCAGTTCCGCACGCACCGGCAGGGATGACATGCGGACAGCACGCTGGATGCGCTCTACCAGCCTGCCGCCGGCATCGTGGACTTCCACGACCAGGGTGTTGTTGCCTTTCTCGATATCCACCCCGGCCCACTGGCTGACCGCTACCGTACCGGCCGTGTTTTTGACCCGGGAATTGAAGTTCAGCTCGCTGACCGGCTTGTCATTGAGCAGCAGCGTCAGTTTGTGCGCCGGATCATGCTTGACCGCGATCCTGATACTCGGGATCGGCGGATTGTAGTCCCCGGGCGGCCATAACAGCTGCACACCGGGCGCTGCGGCTTCCGCCCAGGCCTTGTCATAGGCAGGCATGC
>JBATJF010000196.1:0-3035 GCA_049668345.1 Gammaproteobacteria bacterium | reverse complement strand
CACCCGCAGTGCGTGGTCCGTGTCCAGTGCGGCCACGGCGGGCCCGTGTGCAATGTCGCTGGCCACGCTGGCCCAGGCCAGCAAGCCGGGTGAATCTGGCGCGTGGAACAACGGCGCCATGCCTGCGTCCTGCAAGGCGTAGACAGCCCAGCCTGTCCCGGTGGCCAGCAACAGCTCGCCATGACCGTCGCCGTCAAAGTCGCGCAGTTCCAGTTGCGCTTGCGCGGCAGGCGGCACGGTACCGATGACAGTCTGCTGCCAGTCGCCATCGGTGCCGATGTCCCAGCGCGTCACGCGGCCTTCCGTCGTCAGCGCGTAGAGCTCCGGCCGGCCGTCGGCGTCGTAGTCGCCGCTGACCAGCGCGGCCATGGGTGTATTGACGAACGCATCCAGGCCGTCCGCAGTTCGGTAGTTCCAGCCCAGTTCGTTGATGAACACTGCGTGCGGCGGGGCGGCATGCCGCATGATGAGGTCGGTGTCGCGGTCGTTGTCGATGTCCAGCAGCAGTACCTGGCGGCTGTCGTGCCGTGCTCCCTGCAGGCCGCGTTCGGCGGCGAGCGGGCGGAACGTGCCGTCGAGGTTGTTGTTGAGCAGCTCGTCGGGCCCGTCGGCGTTGACCAGGAACAGGTCGAGATCGCCGTCGTGGTCGGCGTCGAACAGCGCGCCGTCGACGGTATCGAGCGCACCGTTGGCGGTGCCGGTCGCCTCGGTGACGTCGCGCCAGCCGTCGGCCGTGTTCTGCCACAACTGGTTCGGGCCGTTCCGGCACAGGTAGACGTCGGTGCGGCCGTCGTTGTCGAAATCGCCCCACAGCGCGGTGTTGACGTCCGCCACGGCAGCCAGCGGGTGCTGCTCCGCCGCGGTGAACGTGCCGTCGGCGCGGCCGAGCAGTACCGCGTTGTGTGCGCCACTGGCCGCGGCGCGGCCCGCGATGAACAGGTCGGGGTGGCCGTCGGCATCGATGTCGGCAACGGTCAGGTTCGGGGTTGCGCCGCCCGTCATCATCGGCAGCGGTTTGCCGGGCGCTGCGAACAGGGGGCCGGCCGGACGCGACGTAACGGCCCGTGTCCCGCTGGCCGTTGCGGCTGCCTCGCATTTCGCACCCATGCGGGTGTACTTGAACTCGATCAGCTGCGCGCGCGGGTTGTCGGCCAGACGGGTGTAGTGGTCGAGCTGGCGGGCGGCCTCGTCCGCATCGCCCTGCTGGCGGTACAGCTGCGACAGCGCGTAGTAGGCGCTGCGCAGGTAAGGGTCGGTGTCCACCACGCGCCGGTACCAGTCCAGCGCCCCGGCACCGTCGCCGCGCTGCGCCAGCGACTGCGCGAGAAAATAGGCCGCGTAGGGATCGTGCGGGTCGGCCGCCAGCACCGCGCGCAGGTGGCCGGCGGCCTGTTCCAGCTCGCCGCGGCGAAACTCCAGCAGCCCGGCGCAGTAGCGCGCCCGCAGGTCGACGGGCTGTTCTTCCAGCAGTGCATCGAAACGCGCCAGCGCATCGGCCTCGTCGCCGTCCAGCTGGCGGTTCATCAGCGCCACGGCGAGATTGAAGCGGAACAGGGCCTCGCGGGGGTGCTGCTGCGCGAGCTGCTCGAAGACCTGCAGGGCGGCAGCATAGTCGTAGCGTCCCATCAGGCCCACGCCGCGGTTGTTGAGTTCGATGGCCTGTGCGTCCGGCGGCGCCGCCGGGATCTCCTGTCCTGTACGCTCGCAGCCGGCCAGCGCCAGCAGCAGGCAGCCCGGCAGCAGCCAGGTTCGCAGTCGATGTCGGAAGGTCGGGCTCATCCTGCAGGAGTATGCAGGATACAGCAGGCCGGCGCATGCGGCAGTCGTGCGTTCACGATTCGGGCTCCGGATGTCTGTTGCACCGTTGCATGGGTCTCCCTGTGTTGAGCCGGGTGCGGCATCGCGCTCAAGGTCATTGCAGGAAGATAATACAGTGTCGCCAATGTTTCACTGCAGGGTATTACGCTGCTGCCGTGCAAGGCGTCGTTTGCCGGGACGCGCATGCCTGAGCAAGGCGCACCGGCGCCGTACTGCATGGCGATCCATGTTCTACACTTGGGGTAGCGGGATTAACAGCATGCGCGACAGCGCGGGAGGTGGTCGTGAAGGCGCGGCAACTGGGTGGGTGGCAGCGTCTGCCGTGTGGTTATGACGTCGAATTCCGGCATGGTATTCCGGCGCGGCTGTCGGATAACGGCAGGGCCGGGGCGGTGTCAGAGGCGGAATTGTGCGCGGAGGTCGAGGCGCTTGGCGGCTTGGCGGTTGAGCCTGGCGAGTGGGTCGACGGTGAGAAGCCGGGAGAGCGGGAAGCCCCGCTGTTTGTGGATAACGATGCCTTTGTCGAGGTGCTCGGACGACTGGCACGTGCCTCGGCGGCCCTGTTCGTCGATCGCTTCCACAAGCCGATCGATGCCGTTGACGTCGACTGGGACCGTCTGGAATACCTGAAGGATTTCGGCACGGCGCTGGGCCATTGCCGGCTGTCGGCGACCGATGTCGACCAGGATGCCTGCTTCGGCGACTACGCCGATACCATGCACCGCACGGCGCGCCGGCTGGCGCGTGCCCGGACTCAACCACCCGTGGAGCCGGAGTGACAGTATGACGGAGCGGGAACAGACGCAGGCGGCGTTGTGCGGGCGTATCCTGGATACGGCGCTGACGCTGGCGGAGGAGCGCGGCTCGTGGGGGTCGCTGCGCCTGCACGACGTGGCCGACGCGCTGGACATCCCGCTGGCCGAAATCCATGCCTGCTATGCGCAGCAGGACGACCTGGCCGAGGCATGGTTCGATCGCGCCGACCGGGCCGCCCTGCGGGTGCGAGAGGGCAGTGATTTCGCCGACCTGCCGCCGGCCGCGCGGCTGGAACGCGTCATGCTGGCCTGGCTGGAAGCCCTGCAGCCGCATCGTCGCCTGACGCGCGGTATGCTGGCCTACAAGCTCGAGCCCGGTCACCTGCACCTGCAGTTGCCGGGGCTCGCGCGTGTCAGCCGTACCGTGCAGTGGTTCCGCGAGGCCGCGCAGCAGGACAGTAC
>JBATJF010000195.1:0-4180 GCA_049668345.1 Gammaproteobacteria bacterium | reverse complement strand
TGAATTTCCCGGCTACGAAGGCGGCCTGCTGGCCGAGTTCAGCTGGGTGCTGGAGCGCACCGGCAGCGGCATCGGCATTTCCATCAATCCGAACTGGCCGGTCGGCTTCGATCTCGAGCCGGAGATGGTCCAGCAGCTGAAGCACAACTGACCTGCTTGAAAGCGATAACCCCGCCGGCAACGGATTACCTGTTCTATATCGCGCTGCTGGCGGGGCCCGCCAGCTGGCTGGTCCTGTACCACCTGCTCGATCCTGCCCTGCGCCTGGACTGGCCGCTGCGCCAGCCCGCGCTGTTCCTGATGCCGGCGCTGGTCTATCCGGTGTTGGAGGAAATCGCTTTTCGGGGCCTGTTGCAGGATCTGGTGCGCGAACATGTCAGCCACGCCTCACTCGGACCCCTGTCGTACGCCAACCTGCTTACCAGTGTGGTGTTCACTGCCCTGCACTTCATCTACCATCCGCCGCTGTGGGCCGCGCTGGTGCTGTTCCCGTCCCTGGTGTTCGGTTTCTTCAAGGACCGTACCGGCGCGCTGGCGGCTCCTGTTCTCCTGCACGTCTTTTACAACGCCGGCTTTCTCTGGCTGTTCTCCGCGCCCGGGTAGCGGACTTCCCGAATTCGCGGCGGTGGTCGATGCGGTCCGCAAGCTCACCGCATCCTGCGATATATGAAATGTGTGTGGTACTGGCTTTCCATGCGCCCTTCGTCTTGGCGCGGGACAAACATGGGTGAATTTCTCTTCGTGCTCGCGGCGCTGCGCGAGATATGACGCTGGAAAGGCCCGCTATCATTCGAGTGTCTGCAGTATGCCGACAAACCGGTTGTAGCGGGCGCGCAGTCGCGGATTCCCGCGTGGCGTGAAACGTGTGACAGGTCCCGATGCCGGCCAGGCCGCGGATGCGCCGGACGCCTGCCAGGCGATGCCGCGGGCCGTGGCTTCGACCTGCGGCGGACGCTGCACCTCGAGCCCGGACAGATCGGCCAGTCTCTGGCACAGGGCGTCGAGGTTGGCCAGTCCGCCACTGATACGGATGATGCCAACGGACGGGGCTGCCTGGCACATCAGACCGATGTTGGCCTGGATCAGGAACAGGATGCTCTCGATCACGGCCACCATGGCCTCCGGGGCGGACGGACTGCGGCTTTCGAAATACGGTTCCGGGCCGGTACGCCACCACGGCGCACCCAGTCCGCCGACGGTGTTGATGAACAGTGCAGGTTCCGATATGTCATCCAGCCAGCCCGGCAGTTTTTCTTCAAGGCCGGTGAGTGCGAAGCGCTGTGCCGCCCAGGTCAGTGCCGCGGCTGCCCCGTTGACCGTACCCTCGATGTAATAACGACCGCCGCCGGCGTCGCTGTGCGAAATTCCGGCCAGCAAACCTGCCGGGCGCATCGCGGGATCTGCTGCCGGCAGCAGCACGAAGGCGCCGGTGCCGATGTTGACCAGGAGGGTGTCGTCACGCGGTGCGCCGAGCGCATACAGCGCCGCGGTCTGGTCACCGTTAACTGCGCGCAGCGGGATATCACCGGGCGCGATGCGACCGTAGTCGGCGCAGACAGGCCGGCACGCGGGCAGCACCGGGCGTGGAATGCCGAACAGTTCCAGCAGTTCGTCGTCCCAGTCACGTGTGTGCAGGTTCCATAGCAGGGTGCGCGATGCATTGGCATGATCCACGCAGGCGGGACGGTCCTGCAACAGGTGGAACAGCAGGTAGCTCGCCAGCGGCCCCATCAGCAGTCGCCCGGTGCGTGCGGCTTCCGCTACCGCCGGGACAGTGTCGAGCAGCCAGCGCAGCTTGCCGGCACCGTAGTGCGGCGACAGGCGCAGGCCGGTGAGATGCTCGATGCGCTGTTCGTGCGATGCCAGGGTGGCGATCCAGGACGCGGTACGGCGGTCCTGCCAGCTGAGAACCGGGGCCAGTGCCTGCCCCGTGCTGCGGTCCCAGGCCACCACGCTGGATCGCTGCGTCGCCAGGCCGGCGCAGCCGACCGGCCGTCCGTCCAGCGCAGGGTCTGCCAGCACCTGCTGCACTACCCGGTTCAGGGAGGCGAGAATCTCGTCCGGGTCCTGCTCTGCCTCGCTGTGACTGCGTGCCTGCAGGGCAACGGCCTGCCGGGCCTGTGCGACCACCCTGCCCTGCGCGTCAAACACGATGGCGCGCGTGGAGTGCGTGCCCTGGTCGATGGCAAGGATCAGGGCGCTCACATCAGCTAACCGGCACCAGTTTGAAATCCGCGGTGTAAGCCACGGCCGTGCGTGGCGGCAGCGTGTGCCGGAGCATGTGCATCACCTTTTCCGCCGTCGCACGGTAACCGGTCAGCTTGCCGCCGTAGATCGATACCAGTCGCGGCCGTTTCGGGTCGTTGACCGTCAGCATGGTCTCGCGTGAGCGCCGGAACGCCGTGTTGGTCGAGGCTGGCAGCACGCGCAGGCCGGCAAAGCGCTCGATGATCGTGGCCGGTCGCCGCGGGAAGTAATGTGCGAGCACCTCCAGCAGATAGCTTTCCTCGTCCGGTCGCGTGGCGACCGCCGCGGGATCGCCGGTATAGCGGTGTTCGGTGGTGCCCAGCAGGGCATGCTCGCCCCAGGGCAGCAGGAACACGGCGCGTCGGTCCTGCGGGGCTTCCATGTAGTAGCAGCCACGCGTCAGCCCGCCTGGCACGACCAGGTGCGCGCCCTGTACCAGTTCGACCGGGTTGCGTGGCGGTGCCGGGTTGATGCGTTCATCCACCTGGCCGGCCCACGGACCGCCGGCGTTGATAATGACGTCCGCGCTGCAGTGCTTGTCGATACCAACTTGCCGGTACTCGATGGTACAGCGCTGTGCATCGATTTCCGCTGCAGTGAACTCGGCCGGGCATGCCAGCGTGGCACCCAGCCGGGTGGCCGAGTGCATGACGGCGCGGGTGAGTTCGGCATCGTTGGTCTGCGCGTCGAAATACTGGAACACCGCCTGCAGCCGGCGCGTGTCCAGGCCATCCAGCCTGTCCCATTCGCGGCGCGGCAGCGAGCGGAAGCGGCTCGAGTGGTGGATGCCGCCAAGCAAGGCATACAGGGACAGACCGGCGCGCAGCATCAGCGGGCGGCGCGTGGTGTCGGGATAGACCGGGATAAAGAACGGCTTAAGGCGTACCAGGTCCGGCGCGATCCTGAGCAGGATGCTGCGCTCGTGCAGGCTTTCGCGGACCAGGCCCCAGGCTTGCCCTTCGAGGTAGCGCAGGCCGCCGTGAATCAGCTTGCTGGAGCGGCTGGAGGTGCCGGCCGCCAGCGCGGTCTGTTCCAGCACCAGTACGGAATAGCCCGCGCAGGCCGCCGCCTGTGCCACACCTGCGCCATGGATTCCACCCCCGACGACCACCACGTCGTAGTGCTCAGCCACGGACGGTACCGGCGACTTCGGGGTCAGCCAGCAGCCGGCTGATGCCGTTCGTTTCCAGCAACCGGAAACCGCGCGACAGGAAGGCTGCAATTTCGCCGGCATCGTTGATCGTGTATGCCACCCACTGCCAGGAGCCTGGCCACAGCGGTTCGGGCTCCGGTGGCAGTCGCTTGCGGTTGCAGAACAGGTAGTCCGGCGCCAGCGCGCTCGCCGCAGCGGCGCTCGCGTCGGACCATTCGCTGAGTACCCAGCCGATCGGCACGTCGTCCCGCCGCCGGCGTACCTCGGCGAGGACCGCGTCATCGAACGAGATCATGATGCACCGGTCGATAACCGGCTCGATGCAGTCCAGTACGGTATCGACCATGGTCGATATACCGAATGCCTGCAGGCTCTCGCGCTTGAACTCGACGAAGGCCTGCGCCTGCGGCCATTGCTGAAGCAGCGCCACGAAATCAGCCAGGCGTACGATGTGCTGGTCGGCGAAGGCAGTGCCGAATCGTTCCGGTTCGCCGGCGGACAGGCCGGCAATCTGTGTCCACCCGGTACGGGTGACCTCCAGATCCTGCCCGGTAAGCCGCAGCAGTGTCGGATCGTGGCTGAGAACCGGAACCCCGTCGGCGGTGAGCTGAACGTCGGTCTCGAGGTAGTGCGCACCGGCTGCCAGCGCGGCATGGAAGCCCGCCAGCGAGTTTTCCGGCCAGCTGTCCGGCTCGCCGCGATGCGCAATCAATATCGTGTTCACGTCTCTGTCCACCAGTCCGCGATAACCCTCGCCACGTGCGGGTTGACCAGGTAGCC
>JBATJF010000194.1:0-7740 GCA_049668345.1 Gammaproteobacteria bacterium | reverse complement strand
GGTCAACGATGCCGATGTACGGCGCGCCGCCGAAGCCGCACATGCGGCGGAATTTCTCGACCAGTTACCGCAGGGCTTCAATACCTTCCTCGGGGAACGCGGCGTCCGGCTGTCCGGCGGACAACGTCAGCGCATCGCCATCGCCCGCGCCATTCTGCGCGACCCGGCCGTGCTGCTGCTCGACGAGGCCACCAGCTCCCTGGACGCCGAGAGCGAACGCCTGGTCCAGGACGCACTGGAACAACTGATGCAGTCGCGCACCACGCTGGTTATCGCGCATCGGCTTGCGACGGTACGCAAGGTGGACCGGATCCTGGTAATGGACCACGGACGTATCGTCGCCAGCGGTCGCCATGACGAACTGGTCGCCGCACACGGGCTCTATGCGCGGCTGGCGGCGCTGCAGTTCCGGGACGCGCCGGAGCCCCTGGAGCAGCCTGCCGCCGGACAGGCATTAACCAGCTGAAAAGGGGATCAGATTAATAATCGATTCTTTATCACCCGTGCTCAGCACATTTCTGACACGCGAACGCCTCGAGTTTTAAAGCGTCCTTGGCGAAATTACGGATACCCTCCGCCAATTTCTCGGTAGCCATGGGGTCTTCGTTCATCATCCAGCGAAACGCCGGCTCATGCATCGGAATAGTCTCTATCTTCATAGCCCTCGCCTTTTCCGGATCGAGGCGACGCGGCACATCACCATCGCTACCACGCAGCTCTTCCATCAGATCGGGCGAGATAGTCAGCAGGTCGCATCCTGCAAGTTCCAGGATTTCACCGCTGTTGCGAAAGCTCGCACCCATTACGACTGTAGAGTAGCCGTGGTACTTGTAGTAGTTGTAAATGCGGGTAACCGACTGAACGCCCGGATCCAATTCAGCCGCGTAACCATCGACACCTTCCACCTTCCTGTACCAGTCCATAATGCGACCCACAAAAGGCGAGACCAGGGTACCGCCAGCCTCGGCTGCGGCGATCGCCTGCGCCAGGCTGAACATCAGGGTCAGGTTGCAGTGGATTCCACCCCGCTCCAGTTCGCCAGCGGCCTGTATGCCTTCCCACGTAGAGGCTATCTTGATGAGCACCCTTGAGGCATCAACCCCGGCTTGTTTATACAAGTTCATCAGGCTTTCAGCCCGGGCAACGGTCGCCTCGGCATCGAAGGATAGACGCGCATCCACCTCAGTTGAGATGCGTCCGGGGATAATGTTGAGTATCTCGGCCCCGAAGTTCACCGCCAGCTTGTCCATCATGTCAATCGCACGGCTTTCCATCTGCCCACTGCGCGCCATGGCGTAGTCAATTGCATCCTGCAACAAGTGCCCATACTCGGGCTTTTGCGCAGCCTTGAATAACAGTGAAGGATTGGTAGTGGCGTCCGTAGGTGTATAGGCAGCGATCGCATCGATATCGCCGGTATCAGCCACCACGGTAGTCATTTTCTTCAATTGCTCGAGCTTGTTCATCTGAGGCTCCTAGAAATTCGGTGTCTGGCTCCGGTTATTGTTCTTCCAGCTGCTCCGGTATCGGATACTCGATCAACCCCTCCGCGTAGCCACCCCAACCGTTGAACCAAACGGGTCGGACCTCCGTAATATGCTGTTTCAACTGAAGATTGATCTATAAACGCAGCATTCCAGGCGCTTATCACACGCATTCTCCGCCTGGAATCGATACGCTAAGGTCCCCGGGTCCCGGGACGGCAGGACATACCAGCCCAGACATTGAAACAACGTTTTGCACGGAATGATGCTGCTCCTCAAAACCGACATTTCATACATGAAACGGGGCTTCCAAGGCCTTAATAGCGCTCTAGTCTCGGATGATTTTATTGTTTTTCAATATCATCGGGAGGTCCGACCCGGTCACCGACGCTCACTGGCCCGGCGCTGCCTCGCCTCCCTTGCGGCTGGTGATATAGTCTCCCAGCGGCTTGTCGGACTTCTCGATATGGACCATCGCCCAGCCCTTGAGCTCAAGCACGACGGCGAACGACAGGAGCAGCTCGCCATCGTCAAAACGCTTTGCAAGACCCTCCAGGTGTTGCATGAGCCTGGTATGTTCTGACTTGTGCGCCTCGAATCCCGGATAGCCGTACTGCGACATCAACTGCTCTTCAGTGGCGAAGTGAGTCCGGGTATGTTCTATCAGCTGCGACAGCAGCTTATCCAGTACCGCCTTCTCCGCTGCGTGCAGCATGGCTTCATGCAGCCGGTTGATCAGTCCGATCAATTCCTCGTGCTGTGCATCAATTTCGGGAATGTTAAGCCTAAGGTTTTCTTCCAGTTTTATCAGGTCCATGACGGATTCCGTGCCTGCTTGTCGTGTAGAGGCGATTATAGCAAATAGCCCGCGGTGCAATACACCTTGCCCGCGTGGTGGCTGGAACGGGGCGTGATTGCCCGGCGGCCGCGCCTGAAGCAGCGGATGTTAATTGGCCGGACGGCCGATCGATATGGCCGCTATCGACATGGCGACACTGACCAGCACAAACACACAAGACACCACGATCAGGGCCTCTGCCATGGTGACCCCGAACAGCAACTCCGGCGTGTAACCACAGGAGGTTTGCACCTCGAACAGCTTCGGGAACCACGTGTCAGGCGTGAACCAGGCCGGCAGGCCCAGGAGAAAGCCGCATTCCCCGACCACGAACCCGCGTTCCGTGCCCAGCAGCTGGTAGGACCGCTCCAGCAGCCCCGCTGCAACCACCACCGTCAGCAGATGCCCCAGGACCGGCATGAATCTCAGCCGGTGCAGCAACAACACCAGCAGCGCAACAACAATCAGGGCCATCACCCAGAGGCGCACCTGGATGCACAGCACGCAGGGCATTTCATCAAGCCCGTACTGATAAAACAGCGCAACCGCTTCCATCGAAAAACCGATCAGGACCAATGCCAGCCAGTAAAGACGGTTGTTGCCGATGCGAGCAAGCTTATCCAGCATATCAGTCTCCGCCAATGAGGGTCAGTGCATAATAATTCACGAAAACGTGGAGAATAAAGCAAAGGGGCAGATTTATTTTTCGGCGCTTCCCCTGACTGAGCGGGCAGATTGCCCTTGCAGGACCAAGCTGATTCGGCCAGTATCCTTGCCACCAGCAGGAATGTATCTCGTCTGAATTGATGTGTTACCCACTCAATCAGGGGAAGATCCTGTTTTTCTCTACGAGAATAAATCTGTCCCCTTTTCTACCGAATGAACGTGTAATTCCTGCTCCGGCTACAATCGCACCGTTAGCACAATGCAAAACGGCGACCTGAGCCGCCGTTTTGCTGATACTGGATTCACGGCTACGCCGCTTTCCTGCGCCTTGCTATCCCGACCAGACCCAGCAGGCCTGTACCGAACAGCCATACCGCCGCAGGCAGCGGCACAGCCGAAGCGGCCAGCAGTTCCGTGGTGTCGAATTCCATGGTCAGGGTGCTCCAGGACAGGGCGGATGCACCTATCCCGTCAGCGCCAGCACTCAGCGCCGCCATCAGGTAGAACTCATCACCGTTGTCGAGGGTGAAGTTGAGCCGGTCAGCCACATCGGTGCTGGTGGTGCTGCGGTTGATGCTGCCGCTGCCGGTGGAGGCGGCATCCCATGACAGTTGGGCGATGAAGGGGTCGACGCCGGCAAAAATGCTGTCCAGGATGATCTGGGCCACCAGGTCCGCTACCGGTACCGGGTTGGCCGGAAAGGTAAACACGGCATCGGCGCTCATGATCCAGATGTTCACCTCCAGCCCCGTAAGGTCCGATGAGCTGAGGGGTTTGTTGACGAAACCGTCCAGGCTTGCATCCAGGCTGATGGCGGTACCGTCGGCACCGGTAAACTGGTAAGCCTGTATACCAAATGCAGCGCCACTGACAAAGAAATCATCCATGGTGGATTCGGCACGGGCCCGCAGTACCGGCACACTGAGGCCGCTGGCGGGGATCTGGACGCTGGCGCCGGCGCTGCCCCGGCCCTGCAGGCCGGTGGTGCTGCCCACCAACGCGGAACCGATGGTGGCCGATGAAGTCTGGCTGCCGCCGACCGTTTCACCTTCCTCCAGTGACAGTTCGAAGATATTGCAGCCGCCAAAGACCGACCCGGTGCAGTCGGCGCTGTCGGTGCGGGCGGTGGCACCCCACTGGGTGAGGGTGACGGCGGCGAAGGCCGGCGTGGATGTGACGTACAGGGTGGCGGCCAGTGCACTGACCATGAAACGGTTCAAAGTACGGTAATTTGTTTTCATAAGGCCGAATAGCCCTGCCATCACTTGCTTCACAATACCCCGATTGTCAGTAATGACCATATCACCCTCTCCTTACCCGCCAATTTGAGCCAAGTTTTCCAGATTTGTCCTTCTCCCGGCAATTATCGAGCACCACAAAAAAGAGGTCTGATCCCGATAATTCCCGATATCTGATTTCATCGGGATCGGCCCACTTTTACTGTGCGCTACCGCCCAAATCCCTGCCAATGCATCCCGGGAAAGGGAGCATATGAAACAGCATCAAGCTTCACCCGGTTAATTCGGAAGGGACGGGGTCAGTGCCTTTTTCTCCTGCCCGCATGATTATCTGGCGAGTCAGTATCAAAAATGGCACTGGCCCCCGTTTTCATGAGGAACCCCTACCTTTCAACCAAAACGGTTGTTCACCATCACCTCGTCCAGCGGCAGCTGCCCGGGCTTCGGCCACGATTCTTTGGTGCCCTTGCCGATCGCGATCATGAAGGCAATCGTATGGTCTTTGGGCAGGTTGATGATACCGGCGACGGCTTCGAAATCGAAGCCATCCATCGGACAGCTCTGATAACCCAGCTCCTGGGCCATCAACATAATTGTCATCCCGACCAGCCCGCAGGAGCGCATGCCCTCGTCACGTTCGACCTGCGGTTTATCCCGGTAATAGACGTCGATCGCCGGTACGAGAAAGTCCTGCACCTCCTGCGGCGCATTGGACCAGTAACGCTGCGGTTCACGCTCCCATGACCTGTTGTCGAAGCACAGCACCAGCAACTCGGACGCATCCGTGACCTGCGCCTGATCCCAGGCCACTGCACGAATCGCCTGGCGCTGTTCCGGATCAGTGACACGCACGAAGCGCCAGTTCTGAATGTTAAACGCCGTTGGCGTGAGAATGGCGTGCTCCATCAGCGTCTGGAAGGTTTGCTCCGGCATGCGGTGCCCGGCGTCATACCACTTGATTGCGCGGCGTGCGCGTACGGCTTCGTTGACTTGCATGACATTCTCCTCGGTCTTGTGATTAATCGAACCGGACGGGGCCAGACCGGCCCCTCTGGCTATTGTTAGCCGTCAAGCATCCTGTTGTATTCGCTTGCATCGAAAAAGACTTCCAGGGCAACGATTTTTCCAGCGATCACCGTCGCGAGCTGGACAACGGGCACGTTCTTGATGGCGTCCATGGTTGTCCTGTACTGCAGGATACTGCAGACGTCACCGCCATCGACGAATGTTCTGCGTCGTTCGATCCGCTCGAGAATCGGGCCGATACGGGAAACGAGGGCGATGAAGGTATCTGCATTATCGGTCCTCGAGACCGGACTGCGATAGCTGAACTGCGAATCTGAAAGGTAGCCCCGTGCAAGGTCGAAATCACGCGCCTCGATGGCATCGAGGAAAGACGCGACAGTGTCTTCGGGCAACTGCCCGCTCATGCGCCAGGACCAGGGGCACAGCCCGTGCCTGCATATAATTCACGGCAACACATGCCACGCATACTACCCAGAAACAATCCGCAATGGAAAACAGTCAACAGACCGAAACCGGGGGCAGACACCGGGTTCCGTATCGCGAGCGCGCCGTACCGGGAGGTACAAGTGGTTGCTCGCAAACCACGGAATCAATTAGCTAGGGCCGCTGCAGGACATGCCGGGACCTGCCCCCGTTATTCCTGCTTCCCCAGATCCTGGATGAAGCGCTGAAATTCCGTATTGCCCAGCAGCAGCTCGCGGCCAACGGCAATGAGATCATCGACCTGCTGTTTGCTTAAAGAAAAGCTGGTTGGCACCTGGTTGAAATATTGCCTGCGCTCCGGCTGCGGGATCCGGTTGAAATCGATTTCGACGAAATACGGTTCCACGGTTCCTTCGGGAGTGGACAAATCGCTCGACCAGCGCCGGATGCTGTTGTTCAGCAGCTCCAGCGTTGCCACGTTGGTACGATGCAGCTGGATGTCGGTCACCAGGTTGATCGTGTTTTCCACAGACGGATTCTCGTTGGTCAGCTCTATATCGTATTGAGGTGATGTCGAGGCGTTCACCGATATCACGATAAAGCGTGGTGCGGGCACACCCCCTATGGAGTCCAGAAAGTTCTTTGCGCCACCGCCAACCTCGACCATTTCATAGATAGCCAGCAAACCCAGGTTATCGGTAATGCCGCCATCGACCAGATGGATATAGCGGCGCTGGTCCTTCTGCGCATAACTGTTGAGCCCCTCCACCACGTGCGCCAGCTGTGGCGAGCGGCTCTTTAAAAGTGCCGGCTCTTCCAGGCTGGCCTGTCTGTAAGTCGTACAGCCCGGGTGATTTTCCAGCACTACCGGGTGGAACAACACCGGTACGGCGGATGAAGCGGCGACGGCACGGGCAACCCGGAATGTAGACAGGTCCGAGCAGAGCAGATCGAAATAATCCTGTAAAAAGGAGAACCGCACCCCCCGGCCAAGGTCGGTGGCATTGATCACGATCAAGGGTCCTTCCCGACGCTGCAGGTCGGCGAATGTTGCCCCCCTGAACACCTTTTCCTCGTAATAGTCGATCGCCATTTCAGTACGGCCGCCTTCCGAGAACCACAACCCCGGATCAAGCAACCCGGACACCAGCTCGCCGGATACGTCACTGCGCAGGAAGTCTTTTTCGTAATCAGTGAAAATTCCGTCACCATACAGGCCAAAATAGGCCGCCGTGAAACTGCCCCCGGATACCGAGCTGATGGCGTCTATCTCGTCCAGCAACCGTCGTGACTGGCCATCCAGGTTGACGCTGGTATCGCGCAGGGCTTCCAGGACGCCGTAGGCCAATGCGGCTGCGCGCGTGCCGCCCCCCGAGAATGCCAGTACCATGGTGACTTTGTTTGAACGACGGGAATAAACCGCATGATCGATCGAGTACCTGACAGTCGGCCCGACATCGGCAAGGGGTTGATTACTGATTGTGCCGTACGATGCACAGCCGGACAGCAGCTGCAGGGAAAGCGCGAGCAGGACTATCAATATCGGGTTACGGGACAAGGGGATTTCCATGTGATATAGCTTCGGTGCCGTAGTGTACACGTCACCCCTTTTAATGACAGCGGGACTTGTCGCGTGATGCCCTCACAGCACCCGCTGCTCTCCTGGTGAATACCCGTCAGAAAATAACTGTTTGTTGTCCTGGAGGAGATTGCACACCAACCTGGCTGTATGATTTGAATTGTTCGCTACACCCTGAATTCAGGAGGATGGATATGTTAATGTTTCCCAGCTGTCACCTGACCCACTAGCCATGCAATGATTTGAGGAACCCTATGAACATGCTCATTATCGGACTGGTATTGTTCTTCGCCACACATTCAATCTCCATTGTGAATGTGGCGTGGCGAAATCGCGTTGCGGCGCGCATAGGCACGCTCTCCTGGCAGGGAATTTACTCCATGGCGGCCCTGGCCGGGTTGTTGCTTATTATCTGGGGTTATGGACTGGCGCGGCAAGACCCGGTCGTCCTTTATCTGCCCCCTGCCTGGTTACGACATGTCGCCA
>JBATJF010000193.1:0-13057 GCA_049668345.1 Gammaproteobacteria bacterium | reverse complement strand
GTGCTGGTCCAGGAACGGCACGCGCGCCTCCAGGCCCCAGGCCATGGTCATGTTATCCACGCGCTTGACCGGATCGTCGACGATCAGCGTGGTCACGTCATAGGCCAGCACGCGGTTGATGAAGCGGTCGGCGCGGAAGCCAGCCAGCCCGTGCGCCACCCGCGGCGTGGTGTAGTCGATGCCGTGATAACGTGGATCGACCATGCGTTGCCACTCTTCGTGGTCACGATCGAAGTAATGCGGCGCGAATCGCTCGATGTCGGTACCATGTGCATCCTGCATGCGCGGATACCAGAAGTAACCGCCGAACACCTCGTCCGCGCCCTGCCCGCTCTGCACCACCTTGACGTGCTGCGACACGCGCTCGCCGAGCAGGTAGAACGCCACGGCATCCTGGCTGACCATCGGCTCGGCCATGTTGGCGACGGCCTCGGGCAGGCGCGCCAGCACTTCGCTGTTGGGAATGGTGAAACGGTGATGGCGCGTACCATACAGCTCCGCGACCAGGTCGGAATACTGGAACTCGTCGCCCTTTTCCTCCGGCTGGTCCTCGAAGCCGACAGAGAAAGTGCGCAACTCGCTGCAGCCGGCCTCGGCCAGCAACGCCACCAGCAGGCTGGAGTCCAGACCGCCGGACAGCAGCAGGCCAACCGGCACATCCGCAATCTCGAGGCGTTTCCTGATCGCCTGTTTCAGGGTTTCGTGTGCCGCCTCGATCCACTCCCATTCGGTGTACTGCTGGCGGCAATTCGCGACATCGAGATACCAGTAACGGCGCAGCGTCCTGCGCGGCTGCGGCGTGACCGTCAGGCTATAGCCGGGCGCCAGCTTGCGCAGGCCGCGCAGCAGGGTGCGTGGCGCCGGCACCACGGCATGCAGGGTGAAATGATGATGCAGGGCCACCGGGTCGATGGCGGTATCCAGCCCGCCGGCCGCCAGCAGTGCCTGGCTGGTCGAGGCGAAGCGGATACCCTGGCGCGTGAAACTGTAATACAGCGGCTTGATGCCTAACCTGTCGCGCGCCAGAAACAGCTGTTGCCGGCGGCTGTCCCAGATGGCGAAGGCGAACATGCCGTGCAAGCGGGTCGGACAGTCCTCGCCCCACTGGGCATACGCCCTGAGGATGACCTCGGTATCGCCGTCGGAAACAAAATGATGACCGAGCGCCTGCAGCTCCTTGCGCAGCTCCGGGTAGTTGTAGATGGTGCCATTGAAGACCAGCGCAAGCCCGGCCGCGTCATCGCGCATGGGCTGCGCGGCACGTTCCGACAGGTCGATGACCGCCAGCCGCCGGTGTCCCAGCGCGACCGGGCCGTTGAACCAGGTGCCGCTGCCGTCCGGTCCGCGCCGCGCCAGCGCATCCGTCATCCGCCCGATGACGTCGCGTTCGGGCGCCTGTCCGTCAAAGCGCAATTCGCCGCAGATACCGCACATAGTCCTTCGTCAGCCTCGCCAGAGTAAAAAAGTAAATAAAAAGGGGTCGGATCCCTTTTTCTGTCATTACGGGAAAATTTCATGCCCCGACGCTGAAAAAGGGATCCGACCCCTTTTTACTACCGAGGGCGACCCCAGCCGCCACCGCCGGGCGTCTCCAGCACCAGTGTCTCTCCACTGGCAACTTGCAGGGTAAGCTTGCCCGGCAAAAGTTCCGCGCCGCGCCGGTTGGCACCGCATGCGCCGGGCGCACCGCCATTGAGGCCCCAGGGTGCATGCCGGCGACGCTCGGTCAGCAAGGTGACCGTGGCCGGCGCGAGAAAGCAGAATTCGCGCACCAGCCCGTCACCGCCGCGGTGCAGGCCCGTGCCGCCGGAACCGTCGCGCAGCTGGTAGCGGTTGATGCGCAGCGGGAAATTCATCTCCAGCACTTCGATCGGAGTATTCAGCGTATTGGTCATGTGCGTCTGCACGGCGCTCAGGCCATCGTACACAGGACCCGCACCCGCACCACCGGCGAGGGTTTCGTAGTAATCCCAGCAAAAGTCTTTCGAACGCGCGCCCATGGCCAGGTTGTTCATCGTACCCTGACTGGCGGCCGGCACGCTATCGGGCAGTGCCTGCGCAAGTGCGCCCATGACCGCATCGACAATCCGGCTGCTGGTCTCCACGTTGCCGGCCGCCACCGCCGCGGGACGCCGCGCATTCAGCAGGCAGCCGGCCGGGGCCCGGAGACGGATATTGCGAAAACTGCCGGCGCAGGCCGGTGTCTGTGCCGGCATCAGGCAGCGGAACACGTACAGCACGGCGGCGGCGGCAACGGACAGCGGGCAATTGATGTTGCCTTGCACCTGGGCGGCTGTGCCGTTGAAGTCTACCTCGACAGCGCCGTTGCTGACGCGCAGGGTGACGGCAATGCGGATATCCTGCAGCCCCTGCCCGTCGTCGTCCATGACGTCCTCGAAGCAATAGCTGCCATCCGGGATGCGCGCCAGCGCCCGCTGCGCCAGGCGCGCACCGTAATCGTTGACCGCGTCCAGTCCGGTGCGGTAGTGACCGACACCGGCCTGCGCGGCCAGCGTTGCCAGTTGCCGCACGCCGGAATGGTTGGCGCTGATCTGCGCCGCCAGGTCGCCGCGCATCTGCAGCGGGCTGGCGGTGGCCTGCATGATGCGCTGCATGACCTCCGCCACCGGTTGCCCGGCCCGCAGCAGGTGCACCGGCGCGATGACCAGGCCCTCTTCCTCCAGGTGCCGCGACACCGGCATCGAGCCCGGCGTGTGCGCCCCGATATCCGCATGATGGGCGCGGTTGGCGACAAAGCCGACCAGCTCCCGGTCGACGTGCACCGGCGCGATCAGCGTGATATCCGGCAGGTGGGTGCCACCCAGGTACGGGTCATTGACGATCACCATGTCATCCTGCGCCCATTCGGTCCGCGCCACGAGGTCGCACATGGCGAATGCCATGCTGCCGAGATGCACGGGGATGTGCGCCGCCTGTGCGCACAGCTCACCGTCAGCGTCGAACACCGCGCAGGAATAATCCAGTCGGTCCTTGATGTTGGTCGAGAACGCGGCTCGCCGCAGCACGGCGCCCATCTCGTCGCAGACGGCGGTGACCTGACTGACAAACAGGCTGAGCTCGATGGCATTCATGCGCGGATTCACCCGGCGGCTTTCGCCCGCGTCGAGTTGCGGGCACAGGGACGACTACTCTAACTCAATGCTTTAATGACAGAAAACGGTAATCAAGCATATTGCAAATGGGAGAACGCTCCCGTATCCTCCATTTCCCGACTGTTCCAGTCACCTATTTCAAACAATCCACGTGGCGCACGTCACGGGCCTAGGGAGTCAAAAGCAATGAATCCGTTAACTTCTATCTGGGGAACCATCATTTCCGGTTTCGTACTCGCAATTGTCATCGTGTTTGCCTTGGGCCCAACGGGTGTGAATCCAATTGAAATGGCTGTTTGGGCACACGTCCTGGTCGGCATCACCTGGATTGGCCTGCTCTATTATTTCAACTTCGTCCAGGTGCCGGCCGTCGGCGCGGCGCTGGGTGACAAGGACGGCCCCGGCCCGGCCGCCATCAACAAGTACGTAGCACCCCGCGCCCTGCTGTGGTTCCGCTGGTCCGCCGTCGCCACCTGGCTGACCGGTGCCGCCGCGCTCGGACATATGGGCATACTCAAATCTTCCTTTACCTTTGAAGGCTTCACATTCGCAAGTAACGTATCGATCATCGGCATCGGCGCCTGGCTGGGCACCATCATGCTGTTCAACGTCTGGGTGCTGATCTGGCCGAACCAGAAAAAGATCCTCGGTATGGTGCAGGCCAGCCCCGAAGAGATTGCCGGCGCCAAGAAGGTTGCGCTGATGGCCTCGCGCACCAACACCCTGCTCTCAATTCCGATGTTGCTGTGTATGACAGCCTATGCACACAACCTGCCATTCTAGGATTCACCGAGTAACAGGCAGGCAACTCGATAAAGCATCTGGCTGAATTTATCGTAGACCAGGCAAACCCGGTCCCCGACCGGGTTTGCGCTTTTCCGGCCCGGGAATATAGAATCGACCCTTGTGACACTGGCAGTCTGCACAGACTGCCTTTTCTATTTTGGATCGTACGAACCATGTCCGAGCATCTTATGGCTACCTATAACAGGCTCCCCGTGCAATTCGAGCGTGGTGAAGGCGTCTGGCTGTGGGACAGCGAGCACCGGCAATACCTCGATGCCCTGGCCGGCATTGCCGTATGCGGCCTGGGCCACGCCCACCCCGCGGTCACGCAGGCCGTCTGCGAACAGGCCGGCAAGCTGATCCACACCTCCAACCTGTACGGCATCGACCTGCAGACGCGGCTGGCCGATCGCCTGTGCGCGCTGTCGGGCATGGACCGCGTGTTCTTCTGCAACTCCGGCGCGGAGTCCAACGAGGCCGCCATCAAGATCGCACGCCTGTACGGCCACAGCCAGGGCATTGCCTGTCCGGCCATTATTGTGATGGAGAAGAGTTTCCACGGCCGCACGCTGGCCACGCTCACAGCGACCGGCAACCGCCGTATCCAGGCCGGCTTCGAGCCGCTGGTACAGGGTTTTCTGCGCGTGCCCTACAACGACATCGAGGCACTGCGCAGCATTGCTGCCGGTAAAAACGACGCCGTTGCCGTGCTGGTCGAACCGGTGCAGGGCGAGGGCGGCATCAACATACCGGATCCGAACTACCTCGCGGACATCCGCGCCATCTGCGATGAACAGGGCTGGCTGATGATGCTGGACGAGATCCAGACCGGCATGGGCCGCACCGGACAGTGGTTTGCCTGGCAGCACACGAATGCACAGCCTGACGTGTTCACGCTGGCGAAATCGCTCGGCAACGGCGTGCCGATCGGCGCCTGCCTGGCGCGCGGCAAGGCAGCCGAATTGCTGCAGCCGGGCATGCATGGCACCACCTTCGGCGGCAACCCGCTGGCCTGCAGCGCGGCCCTGGCCGTGCTCGACAGCATCGAGCGCGAACAGCTGGTCGCGCATGCCGCCACCCTCGGCGAGTACCTGCTGGACGGCTTCGACGCCGCCCTGTCCGGCGTCGCGGGCGTGGTGGCGGTACGCGGCCACGGCCTGATGCTGGGCATCGAACTCGACCGTCCCTGCGCGGCACTGGTCGGCAAGGCGCTCGACCAGGGATTGCTGATCAACGTCACCGCGGAGCGTGTAATACGCCTGCTGCCGCCGCTGATCATCACCCAGAAACAGGCCGACATGATCATCGAGCTGGTCAGCGGCCTGGTCAGCGAATTTCTCACCGGACCCGCGACATGAGTATCCGGCACTTCCTGACCCTGATGGACCTGAGCGCGGACGAACTGGACCGGCTGGTGCAGCGCGCCATCGAGCTGAAGGCCTGGAACCGTGCCGGCAGGCTGCATGAACCCTTCAAGCACCGCGTGCTGGCCATGGTGTTCGACAAGTCGTCGACCCGCACGCGCATGTCGTTCGAGGTCGGCATGGCACAACTGGGCGGACACGCGGTGTTCCTGTCGCCGCGCGACACCCAGCTCGGACGCGGCGAGACCATCGAGGACAGTGCGCGCGTACTGTCGCGCATGTCCGATGTCATCATGATCCGCACCTTCGAGCACGAGAAGCTCGAACGCTTCGCCGCCTACTCCAGCGTCCCGGTCATCAACGCCCTGACCGACCTGTATCACCCCTGCCAGCTGCTGGCCGACATGCAGACCTGGGTCGAGCACCGCGGCGACATCCGCGGGCGGACCGTGGCCTACATCGGCGATGGCAACAACATGTGCCATTCCTATATCAACGCAGCGCGCCAGTTCGGTTTCACCCTGAATATCGCCTGCCCGGATGGCTATGCGCCGGATGCGGACATCCTCGCCGCCGCCGGCGACCGCGTGACTGTCATGGCCTCCGCGCTGGATGCGGCACGCGGCGCCGACCTGGTCACGACCGATGTCTGGGCCAGCATGGGCCAGGAAGAGGAACAGGACAAGCGCGCCCGCGCCTTCGCCGACTACCAGGTGAACACGGCCATCATGCAGGCCGCCGCAGCCGACGCCCTGTTCATGCACTGCCTGCCGGCGCACCGCGGCGAGGAAGTCGCGGCCGAGGTGATCGACGGCCCGCAGAGCGTGGTATGGGACGAGGCGGAAAACCGCCTGCATGCCCAGAAGGCCCTGCTGGAACTGCTGTTGACCCGCTAGCAACGGGCCGGCGCACGCCGTAGTGGAGTATGTGTAGGGTGCGTTTCACCCACATGAAATGGTGCGCGCGACGCACCCTGCGACTGCGCAAGGGGAATATGAGTCCATGGATAGCATCCAGCAACTGACCGACTGGACCGGCACACTGTCCGGCCTGTTATGGGGCAACCCGATCACCCTGCTCCTCCTGCTCGGTACCGGCCTGTACCTGACCCTGCGCATGGGGTTGATCCAGCTGCGCGGCTTCCGCCACTCCACCCACCTGATCGCCGGCAAGTACAGCAGTCACGCCGATGTCGGCGAGGTCTCGCACTACCAGGCCCTGTCCACCGCCCTGTCCGCCACCGTCGGCACCGGCAACATCGCCGGCGTCGCCACCGCGATCTCGCTGGGCGGCCCCGGCGCGCTGTTCTGGATGTGGGTCACCGCGCTGTTCGGCATGGCCACCAAGTTCACCGAATGCACACTGGCGGTCCGCTTCCGCACGGTGTCGCCCACCGGCGAGGTGGCGGGCGGTCCCATGTACACGCTGCTCAACGGCCTGCAGATGAAACGCACGGCCGCGCTGTTCGCCGTCTGCGCACTGGTGGCCTCGTTCGGCATCGGCAACATGGTGCAGGCCAACTCGGTGATGGACGGCCTGGGCTACATCTTTCCGCAGCTGCACGACTACAAGTGGTACAGCGGCACCCTGCTCGCCGTGCTGGTCGGGCTGGTGATCCTGGGCGGCGTGAAGCGCATCGCGCGGGTGGCCGGCACCATCGTGCCGTTCATGGCCATCACCTACATCGTCGCGGCCCTGCTGGTGCTGATCAATTACGCCGCCGCCATCCCCGCCGCCTTTGCCACCATATTCGATCATGCCCTGAATCCCTGGTCGGTGGGTGGTGCGGCAGTCGGTGAGGCGATCCGCTGGGGCGTGGCACGCGGCCTGTTCTCCAACGAGGCCGGGCTGGGTTCCTCGCCCATGGCGCATGCAGCGGCGCGCACCAACGAACCGGTGCGTGAAGGACTGGTCGCGATGATGGAGCCGTTCATCGACACACTGGTGATCTGCACCATGACCGGCCTGGTCATCGTGGTGACCGGCGCCTGGCAGGACAGCAGCGATGCCCTGATGGGTGCGGCCCTCACCGCGCACGCCTTCAGCGGCGCCCTGGGCGATGCCGGCGCCTGGGTGGTCGGCGGCGGACTGACGCTGTTCGCCTACTCCACCATCATCGCCTGGTCCTACTACGGCGACCGTTCGGCCTACTACCTGTTCGGCGAGCGTGCCGTCATGCCCTACCGCGTGATCTACACGCTGCTGGTGGTGATCGGCTCGGCGGTGCCTCTGCAACTGGTGTGGAACCTGGCCGACATCACCAATATCCTGATGGCGCTGCCCAACCTGCTCGGGCTGTTGCTGCTGGCCGGCCTGGTGAAGAAACTGAAGGACGATTATTTTTCGCGTCCGCACAAGGTGACCGGCGAGTAAAAGGGGTCGGATACATTTTCCAGGTGATACGCTTTCCTTTGTACACCATGAGATGGAAAATGTATCCGACCCCTTTTACTGCCTGAAAATGTATCCGACCCCTTTTACTGGCCCCTTTTGGCCTATAGACGAGAAACCGACCATGACTGAAACCACCACCGACTCCGGCCTGCGCTACACCGACCAGAAAACCGGCACGGGCGAAACTGTCACCGGCCGCGGCCAGACGGTCATCGTGCACTACACCGGCTGGCTGGAAGATGACACCAAGTTCGATTCCAGCCGTGACCGCGACGACCCGTTCAGTTTCCCGGTCGATTGCGGCTACGTGATTCCCGGCTGGGACGAAGGCGTGAAAGGCATGCAGGTCGGCGGTATCCGCCGCCTGGTGGTCCCGCCTGAACTCGGCTACGGCGCACGCGGCGCCGGTGGTGTCATCCCGCCGAATGCCACGCTGGTATTCGAAATCGAGTTGCTGGAAATATCCACTTAATGCTGATCGAGGTTCTCGACGGGACGCTGCTGCACTGCGTGCGCGCGGCGCTGGCGGAAGACGTGGGCCCGGGCGACATCACGGCCGATCTCATTCCCGCCGATCGCCAGGCGCAGGCCACGGTCATCGCGCGCGAGTCCGCGGTATTGTGCGGTATGGCCTGGTTCGACGCCGTGTTCGCGGAACTCGATACTGCCATCACGGTTGACTGGCGTGTAAAGGACGGCAACCGCATCGAGGCCGGCCAGTCGCTTTGCACGCTGGCGGGGCCGGCACGCGCGATCCTCACCGGCGAGCGGACCGCGCTGAACTTCCTGCAGACACTGTCCGGCACCGCCACCATCGCCCGTCGCTACGCCGCACGCGTGGCCGACCTGCCGGTGCAGGTGCTCGACACCCGCAAAACCGTTCCCGGCCTGCGCGATGCGCAGAAATATGCCGTGCGCACCGGCGGCGCGAGCAATCACCGCACCGGCCTTTATGACGGCATCCTGATCAAGGAAAACCACATCAGCGCGGCCGGCTCCATCCGGCAGGCCGTACAGGACGCCACACGGCTGCATCCCGGCATCCTGATCGAGGTGGAGATCGAACGGCTGGAACAGATCGACGAGGCCATCCCGGCCGGCGCCGGACGGCTGTTACTGGACAACTTTACCCTCGTGCAACTGGCCGACGCCGTGCGCCACGTCGACGGACGCGTGCCACTCGAGGCCTCCGGCGGCGTCACCCTCGACAACCTGCGCGACATCGCCCTCACCGGCGTCGACTTCATCTCCGTCGGCACGCTCACCAAGCACGTGCATGCCATCGACCTTTCGATGCGCTTCGCACTCAAGTCGAACTCATAAACGGGGAAGTGCAGGCATGATCGTCGCTGGTACCGGCCCTACCTGCCGGTGTTCCCTGTTATCGACGGTGCTGCGGCAGGCTGGCCGGCAACAATAGATGAAAGTGCGGCCTTTCATCCTGAACTTCTGGATGCTGATGTTGCTTCAGCAGATCAAAACCGACGTCACATCATCGCACTGAATATGCCAGGCCCCGGGCAAGTCCTTAAAAAGATCAATAGTCGTGAAGTGGAATCGGAACCAGGCATTTCAAAACACCATTTTCGGAAATAGAGCAAGCGAGGTTAACCCGTGCACAATTCCAGTACAGGCACCAGATTCAGAACGCCATGGCGCCGGGCAAACAGGGTAGGCAAAGGCTGTTATAAACCGCGCAGGTTCACCCTGGCTTACCTGATACTCGCGCAACTGGTACTGTCTGCTTGCACGATGGTACCGGTGCGGGCTCTGAGTCCAGGCGAAATGGCAGCGGTACAAGACAATGCCCGGTCGATCGTCCTGTTCCGTATTACCGGCACCGATGATGAGCAGCCAATATCCGCCTGGGAAACCGGCTGGGATCGGACGTTTATCAGGCTGGACCCGGTGAAGCTTGCTTCCCTGCCACCCGGATTTATTCCTGGCGCGGAGAACAGGACGCCGTCCGTGGAGGCGCAACATGCGGGCTGGCGCTATCTGCTCCTGGAGCCAGGAAGCTATCGTATACGCATCAATACGCCGTATGGTGAGCAAGGCACATGGCGGGATGCCAGGGGATCCACTCGTCACCCGAGCTTCTGGCTCAACGTCCCAGACGACAGACCCGTCATTTATGCGGGCTCCCTGCATCTCTCCTGTAGCACCCGCGATGCAGGTACCGGGTACAAATCCTGCAGCAGTGAAATATCACTGAGTGACGAAACCGAGGCAGCAACTGATATTTCCCGCCTTAACTTTCCGGGCCTCGGCAAGCCGGAGAAAACCCTGGTATCCCGATACGGCGGCCCGCTACCCAGGGAGGCACTGTCCCGACTGTGGTCCATGAAGATCATGCCGGGGGAAGACAAGGGCCTTGATCATCCTGACTGGAAGGCAAAAGCACATGAGCGTTACTTCGGGCGCGGCGATTCGGGAGGAGGCGGCGGCAACTGCTATGGTCCCGGATGCGGCGGGCTGATTCTGTTTGCGCTCGTCTACTGGCCGATTGCCACCGCCCTAGAATCTTCGGAGGTAGCCGCTGCGGAGCGGGCCTGGGCGCCATGCATGCAGCGGCTGGCTGACGAACTGCGGACACTCGACATCCCTGGTGTGTTGGGGCAGCGCCTTGCGGAAAGCACCGCTGCAACCGGGATAAACAACTCAGGCAGGACAAGGAATGTCACAGACGAGGACAATTCCCTGCAGGATGGCACACTCGAGATAGCGTTACAGAGAATCCAGTTTCGGCAGTGCAGTCAAGCGGACAGCTATTGCCTCGAACTGTCTGTACGTGTGCGACTCACCGGTAGTACAAAAGAATCGATTATTTATGATGCAATCCTGACTTACTCCAATGGAACCGCCTGGTATTCAAAGGAGGAGCGGGGGATTCAAAGGCTACAGGAGGTTGTTCAGCCAGAATCGGTATGTTCCGACCTGGGACGGTTCTGCGGTGCGGGCGGACAAGAAGTCCTGCGGCAAGAACTGATGAAGGGTGTGGATGCGATTGCTCAAGCATTGATTGATTGAGCAGGGTATCTGTCGCGTGTTATCGGTGCACAGGAATGCAGGACCTTGCCCGCCTGATCCCGGAAATCCGCCACATAAAAAAACGGCGGCTGTTAGGGCAGCCGCCTCAAGTTGGAGAAGTTTCTATGAAAGAAACTACCACACACGTCTACAGGGGGATGACGTGTACCGGTAATCCTAGCGCTACAACCTTAAACTGACCTTAAAATCCGGGGCCACTTGCTGCCGTATGCGCAACCATGCCCATGACAACGGCATCAACCGTGAATATCGCTTCATGCGCCGGCCCCGCTCATTGGTGCATCGCAGGAAGCTGGCAGAATCTGCCTGGTCAGGTTCGGGCCACTACAAAACGTAATACACGGCATGGGCTACTGCGTTGCACGGGCAAAGCGATCGCGGCCTGCCTACTCCACCTTGATCGTGTGACGCTTCGACCTGGCTACCTTCGGCAGGGTCAGTTCGAGCATGCCGTCCTTGAAATCCACCCTGGCCTTCGAGCCGTCCACGCTGGACGGCAGCGCAACGGTACGGCTGAAGGAACCGCGCGAGATCTCGCAACGGTAATAGTCGCCGTCTTCTTTCTTTTCCTCATGACGGGTTTCGCCCTTGATGGTGACGCTGTCCTCGCTGACCGAGACATCGAGGTCTTTCTTGTCCACGCCAGGCACCTCGGCCTTGACCACGATTTCTGCCTCGCGGTCCATCACGTCCACCTTGGGGAACTTGATTTCCTGCAGCGCAGGCCAGTCAGAACGCCAGGGCCGCAACCAGCTGCCGCGGAAATACTGGTCGAGCATCTGCTCCATTTCCTCGAACGGGCTCAAGGCATGCGCTGCCCTGGCCTTCTTCAGTTCCTGTTTTTTTGATTCCTTCGCCATGTCCTTCTCTCCTCACTTCCGGTATTTTCACATGCGCAGCGAATGATTGACGCACTGCAACGCCCAAAGCCAAATTAATTCTATACCTGCCATAGAAAACGGTCTTGATATGCGTCAAACGGAATCACCCGGTCGCCGTACGGTTTCGCAGGCACTCCCACGGAAACGGCAATTCACAGCCTGCGCTTCGCACGGGCCGCCTTGACAGGCCCTGCCGTCGAGGTGGGGGTTGTGGATGGAAAAGAAGGAAGTGGTGCCGGAGATAGGAATCGAACCTACAACCGTCGCGTTACGAGTGCGCTGCTCTACCGTTGGAGCTACTCCGGCGTACTGAGGCGGGGGATTGTACCGCGTTATGCTGCCCTGCGGGATCAGTTTACCGCAGATTCATTGCGGATACGGACGATGACATCGACCCCGGCTGCTACCGTGCCGGCCGGCAGGTCCGGCAGCGCACTGATGTCGAGCTGTTCCTGCTCGATGTCGATCAGTTCGCCGGTATCCATGTTGTAGAAATGGTGGTGATGCCGGGTATTGGGGTCATAGAACACCCGGGTCGGATCCACGATCACCTCACGCACCAGCCCGCTGCGCGCGAAGAGCCCCAGCGTGTTGTACACCGTCGCCTTGGACACGCGGTCGTCGCCCGCGTTGACCTGGCGCATCACCTGGTCGGCTGAATAGTGCCCGCACCGCGCAAACAGCACCCGTGCAATCATCACCCGCTGCTGGGTAGGCAGGATGCCATGCGCCTTAAGCATGTCCGTCAGTTCGACTTCAGGTGAAGTAAGCAACTGTTTGTCCGTGTTTTTCATGTGCAAATTATAAGCACGGCGGCACGCCTGCGTCTATGCCGCGGGCCGCATGCTCACCAGGCGTAGGGGGTAAAATCCGTGAAACCGGTGCGCGCCAGCATGCGCTCCGCCAGCAATCGCGCCGATGCCGGCGCCATCACCACGCCATTGCGAAAATGCCCGGTATTCAGGTATAAGCCACTGATTTCATTGTGCTCGCAAATAAACGGCACGCCATCGTGCGTACCCGGCCGCAGGCCGGCCCAGTGCCGGATCACCGGGTAGTCCGCGAGCGCGGGCGCGATCCGCACGGCCTGCGCCGTCAGCAGTTCGCGCGCCTCCGGGGTGGTCGCCTTGTCGAAACCGGTGTACTCCAGCGTGCTGCCGGCCAGCACCAGCCCGTCGCGGCGCGGGATCAGGTAATAGCCGTCGGACAGCACGATGTGCCGCAACAGGCCCGGGCGTGTCTCGAACTGGATCATCTGGCCGCGCACCGGCGTCACCGGTAATCCCGGCCCCGTGTCGTGCAGCAGTTCCGCACTCCACGCCCCGCCGGCGATGACGACCCGCTCCGCCATCACCCGGCCCTGCGCTGTCTCCACCCCCTCCATGCGGCCCTGCCCCACCAGCAGCCGCTGCACGGCGCTGTGTTGGTGCAGCTGCACGCCCAACTGCTCGAGCCGCACGCGCAGGGC
>JBATJF010000192.1:0-8213 GCA_049668345.1 Gammaproteobacteria bacterium | reverse complement strand
ACGGTCTCGCCATCCGGGCACGCAACATCGAGGACGAGCCGGACAACACCACGCGCTTCCTGGTGATCGGCAAGCAGCAGGCGCTGCCGAGCGGCAACGACCTGACCTCGCTGCTGGTCTCTGTGGTGAACAGGCCGGGCATGCTCTACACCATGCTGGAGCATATCGCGCGCAACGGTGTCAGCATGACGCGTATCGAGTCACGCCCGTCGCGCAAGGGTGTCTGGGACTACGTGTTCTTCATCGACGTGGAAGGACACCGTGACGAGGCGCCGGTGGCCGCTGCATTGACCGCGCTGGAGAAAGAAGGGTTTGCCGTCAGGGTGCTCGGTTCCTACCCGCGTGCGGTGATCTAGGGTGCCACCGATCGATATGACGGGGCGTGTTACGTACCCGGCGTATGCCTGAAAACAAACAGCGGTACTCAATGCCACGTTCAGATACACAATTCATCGAGCTTGCCGCCCCTGGCGTGCGTGCGCTGCAGCCCTATCAGCCCGGCAAACCGGTCGCCGAGCTGGAGCGTGAATTCGGCATCCGGCACGCCATCAAGCTGGCATCCAACGAGAACCCGTTCGGACCCAGCCCGAAAGCGCTTGCCGCGGGCAGTGCGGCCATGCAGGGTATCGCGCGCTACCCGGAGGGCAGCGGTCACGCGCTGGTCGCGCGGCTGGCGAGGTTGCACGATGTCGCGCCAGGCAGTATCACGCTGGGCAACGGTTCCAACGACGTCCTCGACCTGGTCGCGCGGGTGTTCCTGACACCGGAGCACGAGGCGGTTTATTCACAGTTCGCCTTCGCGGTCTACCCGATCTCGGTGCAGGCGGCGGGGGGCGTGGCACGCGTCGCCGCGGCGCACGACGGCAGCCGCGGGCCGGCCTACGGTCATGACCTGGCGGCCATGCATGCCCTGGTCAGTGCGCGGACGCGCGTGATCTTCATCGCCAATCCGAACAATCCGACCGGCACCTGGCTGCCCGCCGCGGAGCTGGAAGACTTCATTGCATCGCTGCCCGACCACGTGCTGGTGGTGGTCGACGAGGCCTACTTCGAATACGTCGATACGCCGGCCTATCCGGACACCTCGCGCTGGCTGGACCGCTATCCGAACCTGATCGTCACGCGCACCTTTTCCAAGGCCTACGGTCTCGCCGGCCTGCGCGTGGGTTATGCGCTCTCGCATCCCGCGGTCGCCGGCCTGCTCAACCGCGTGCGTCAGCCCTTCAACGTCAACATGATTGCGCAGGCCGCCGCTCTCGCCGCGCTGGACGATACCGAACACCTGCAGGTTTGCGTGCGCCGTAACCGTGAAGGCATGCAACAGCTGGTTGCCGGCTTTACGGCGCAACAGCTGCCGTATATCGAATCGGCGGGCAATTTTGTCGCCGTTGATGTGGGGCGCCCGGGTCCGGAGGTCTACCAGGCGTTGTTGCAGGAAGGCGTGATCGTGCGCCCGGTGGCCAACTACGCCATGCCGAATCACCTGCGTGTCACGGTCGGCAGCACCGCGGAAAATACGCGCTTCCTGATGGCGCTGGAAAAGGTGCTCTCATGATCAAGCGGCTGTGCATCGTCGGTGTCGGGCTGATCGGCGGTTCGCTGGCGCGCGCCTTGCGCGCGGCCGGAGAGGTCCGGGAGATCATCGGGGCCGGTCGCAGCGCGGAAAACCTGCAGCAGGCCGTCGCCCTTGGCGTGATCGATCGCTACGAGACCGATGTCGCGCGCGCCGTCGAGGGTGCCGACATGGTGCTGGTCGCGGTGCCGCTGGGTGCGATGGAAGGGGTGTTCGCCGCCATTGCGGATCACCTCGCCGACGGCGCCGTGGTGACCGACGCCGGCAGTGCCAAGGGCAGCGTGATCGCCTCCGCGCAGCGGGTGTTCGGTGCAGCGGCGGATTTTTTCGTGCCGGGCCATCCGATCGCCGGCACCGAGCGCAGCGGTGTCAGCGCCTCGTTCGCGGAACTCTACCAGGGGCGCCGGGTCATCCTGACGCCGCTGCCGGAAACGGCTGCCACCGCCATCGCACGGGTGCGCGCACTGTGGGAAGCCGCCGGCGCACGCGTGGTGGAGATGGAGCCGGTGCATCACGACGAGGTGCTGGCCGCGACCAGTCACCTGCCGCACGTACTGGCGTTTACCCTGGTGGAAAGCCTGGCGCGCCTGCAGGACAAGCGGGAAATCTTCGAATATGCCGCCGGCGGCTTCCGCGATTTCACGCGCATCGCCTCCAGCGACCCGGTGATGTGGCGCGACATCTGCCTGGCCAACGGCGACGCGATCCAGGAAATGATCGAGCGCTTCATCGGCGACCTGCTGGTACTGGACCAGGCGGTGGAGGCGCGTGACGGCGAGCGCCTGCTGCAGATCTTCGGTGACGCCAAGTCAGCGCGCGACCGTTTTGTTGAAAAATAACCTGCCGGATGCCAGCGGATGAGTGAACAGCGTTTTGAAGTAACCCCGGGTGGCTGCCTGACCGGCCGCGTGCGCGTGCCGGGCGACAAGTCGATCTCGCACCGCTCGATCATGCTGGGCGCGCTGGCGGAAGGCGTGACGCAGGTGACCGGTTTCCTGGAAGGCGAGGACAGCCTGGCGACGCTGGCCGCATTTCGCGCCATGGGCGTGCGCATCGAGGGGCCGGACGCGGGCCGGGTCATGGTGCATGGCGTCGGTTTGCATGGTCTGCGCGCACCGCCGGAGCCGCTTTACCTCGGTAACTCCGGCACGTCCATGCGCCTGATGTCAGGGCTGCTGGCCGGCCAGGCCTTTACGAGCGTGCTGACCGGCGACACATCACTGTCAGGCCGACCCATGAAACGCGTGGTGGACCCGCTTACGCGCATGGGTGCACGCATCGACGCCACCGAATGCGGCACCGCGCCGCTGACCATCCACGGCGGGCGCACGCTCACGGGAATCGATTACGCCATGCCGGTGGCGAGCGCCCAGGTCAAGTCCAGTCTGCTGCTGGCCGGCCTGTACGCGCAGGGTAAAACCTGCGTGACCGAGCCCGCGCCGACCCGCGACCATACTGAACGCATGCTGGCCGGCATGGGTTACCCGGTGACGCGTGATGGCGCGCGCGCCTGCATCGAGGGTGGCCACAGCCTGCATGCCATCGCTATCGATGTACCGGCGGATATTTCCTCGGCGGCATTCTTCCTGGTCGGTGCCAGTATCGCGCCGGGTTCCGACCTGGTGCTCGAACACGTGGGCATGAACCCGACACGCACCGGTGTCATCGATATCCTCCAGCGCATGGGAGCCTCGATCGAGATCGGCAATGCGCGTGACGTCGGCGGCGAACCGGTCGCCGACCTGCGGGTGCGCGCAGCCAGGCTGCAGGGTATCGACATTCCGCCCGCACTGGTGCCGCTGGCGATCGACGAGTTCCCGGTCATTTTCGTCGCCGCGGCCTGTGCAAGCGGGCGGACGGTGCTGACCGGCGCAGAGGAACTGCGTGTCAAGGAGAGCGACCGCATCCAGGTGATGGCGGACGGTCTGCAGACGCTTGGCGTGCAGGCACAACCGACAGCGGACGGCATGATCATCGAGGGCGGCCCGGTCGGCACGGGCTGCGTGGACAGTCACGGCGATCATCGCATTGCGATGGCCTTCGCCATGGCCGCGCTGCGTGCGCAGGGCACGATCGAGATAAGCGACTGCGCCAACGTCAATACCTCCTTTCCCGATTTCGTCGGACTGGCCGCGCGCGCCGGCCTGGCGATCACACGCCATGACTGAGCGCCGGAGCTACCGATGACTGCATCCACCGACACCGGTGCGGAACGCGCGCCGGTCATCACCATCGATGGCCCGAGTGGTTCCGGGAAGGGCACCATCAGCCAGGCACTGTCGGCACACCTGGGCTGGCATTATCTGGACAGCGGCTCGCTGTACCGTCTGCTGGCCCTTGCCGCACTGCGTAACGGCGTGGCGCTGGATGACGCGCCGGGGCTGGTGGCACTGGTCGCGCGGCTTGGCACCACCTGCCGCCTGCCTGCCGCCGGTGACCCGGCCGTATTGCTGGACGGCCAGGATGTCAGGACCGAACTGCGCACCGAGGCCGCCGGCGACGCCGCCTCCCGGATCGCCGTCCTGCCGACCGTACGGGCGGCGCTGCTGGAATGGCAGCGGAACTGCCGCCAGGCGCCCGGGCTGGTTGCCGATGGCCGCGACATGGGGACCGTGGTGTTCCCCACGGCAGAACTCAAGATTTTTCTCACGGCAAGCCCGCGCGTGCGCGCGGAAAGGCGATATAACCAATTGAGAAATATGGGAAAAGAAGCTGATCTCGAGGTGCTGGTGGCGGAGGTCGAGGCGCGCGACCGGCGCGATTCGGAGCGTGCCGTGGCACCCCTGCGGCCGGCCGGGGATGCCATCCTGCTGGATAACAGTGCGCTGAACGAGGCCCAGACGCTCGCGGCCGTGCTGGACGCAGTCCACAAGAAAATTTAAAAAACCCCTGTACGATTAAGCAGATACACGTATAATCAGGGCCCTGTCCGGCGGGTCGGCTGACTCGCCCGGTTCTTTTAACCTGACCTGCGTCATCGTCAGATGCCGCGGAAACAAATATGGGCCGCACCAGCGGTACCAGGATGAATTTTCCCATGACTCAAAGTTTTGCTGAAATGTTTGAAGAAAGCCTCGCACACCAGGAGATGAATCGGGGCGCTGTGGTAATCGGAACCGTCATCGAGATTCAACCGGACAGCGTCATCGTGAACGCCGGTTTGAAGTCGGAAGGTGTGATTCCAATTGAAGAATTCAAGAATGCCTCGGGTGAACTGGAAGTCGTCGTCGGCGACCAGATCGAGGTAACACTGGAAGCGGTGGAAGACGGTTTTGGTGAAACCAAGCTGTCCCGTGAAAAGGCAAAACGCGATCAGGTCTGGCGCCGTCTGGAAAAGGCCTTCGAGAACGAGGACATCGTCAAGGGCATGATCAGCGGCAAGGTCAAGGGCGGGTTCACTGTCGACATCGACGACATCCGCGCCTTCCTGCCGGGTTCGCTGGTGGATGTACGACCGGTGCGCGACCCGGTGTTCCTGGAAGGCAAGGAACTGGAATTCAAGGTCATCAAGCTCGACAAGCGCCGCAACAACGTGGTCGTGTCGCGCCGTGCCGTCGTGGAAACCGAGTTCAGCGCCGAACGCGAGGCGATGCTCGAGAACCTGGAAGAAGGCATGGTCGTCAAGGGTATCGTCAAGAACCTTACCGATTATGGTGTATTCGTCGACCTCGGCGGCATCGATGGTCTGCTGCACATCACCGATATGGCATGGAAGCGCGTCAAGCACCCGTCCGAGATCGTCAATGTCGGCGATGAAATCGATGTCAAGGTGCTCAAGTTCGACCGCGAGCGCAACCGAGTCTCCCTCGGCATGAAACAGCTGGGCCAGGACCCGTGGGCAGACCTCGCGCGCCGTTATCCGGCGAACACCCGGCTGTTCGGCAAGGTCACCAACATCGCCGACTACGGTTGCTTCGTCGAGATCGAGGAAGGCGTGGAAGGCCTGGTGCATGTCTCCGAAATGGACTGGACCAACAAGAACGTCAACCCGTCCAAGGTTGTGCACATTGGCCAGGAAATCGAGGTCATGGTGCTGGATATTGACGAGGAACGTCGCCGCATCTCGCTGGGCGTCAAGCAGTGCTTTCCCAATCCCTGGGACGAGTTCGGCGCCACCCGCAACAAGGGCGATGTGGTCAAGGGCACCATCAAGTCGATCACGGATTTCGGCATCTTCATCGGCCTGGAAGGCGATATCGATGGCCTGGTGCACCTGTCCGACATCTCCTGGCACGAGCCGGGCGAGGAGGCGGTGCGCAGGTTCACCAAGGGTGACGAGATCGAGGCCGTGGTGCTGTCGGTCGATCCCGAGCGGGAACGCATTTCACTCGGTATCAAGCAGCTCGAAAAGGATCCGTTCTCGAATTTCGTTGCCGAGCACAGCAAGGGCAGCATCGTGAAGGGTACCGTCAGGGAAGTCGATGCCAAGGCGGCCATCATCGATCTGGGGGACGGCGTGGATGGCACGCTGCGTGCCTCCGAGCTGTCGCGTGACCGCATCGAGGACGCCAGGACTATCCTGTCCGTCGGTGACGAGGTCGAGGCGAAGTTCATGGGCGTCGATCGCAAGAGCCGCGCCATCATGCTGTCGGTCAAGGCCAAGGACTCGGACGACGAGGCGGCAATGATCCAGGACTACGGCTCCAATGTATCGGAGGCGACGACCAGCTTTGGTGATGTCCTGAAGAAGCACCTGGACGGGGACGAGAGATAGTCGGCAGCCTCAGGGGGCGGTGACTCATTCGTTGAGGTTTACTGGAACGGAATAGCTACTCCGGGATGGTGGAAAAAAATGACAAAGTCTGAACTGATAGAGATACTGGCGGCAAAGAACACGCATCTGAACTACAAGGATGTTGAACTCGCCGTCAAGAGTCTTCTCGAGCAAATGAGCTGGGCGCTGGCCACTGGCCAGCGTATTGAAATCAGGGGATTCGGCAGTTTTTCCCTGCACTACCGGCCGCCACGCATCGGCAGGAATCCCAAGACGGGTGATTCTGTCGCGCTGGCAGCCAAGCATGTGCCGCATTTCAAGCCCGGCAAGGAGCTCAGGGAGCGGGTCAACGCCGGACTGGCCAGGGAAAAGGAACAGCAGCAACCGCAACCGCAGCAGCTGTAGGCGTCAACCCGGTGATACCGGGGAATTCACTGCCCGGGCATGCCGGGCGAAGTTACGGACGGCGTTTAAACCGGCCGGCAGGCCAGAACAGGCGGTCTGACGCTATGCATGCTGCATCCAGTTTCAGAACAACACGGTTGTCAGTCTCGACCCGCGCGGCACATGCCGCGCGGGTTTCTTACTGTCCTGCACCTGTTCGACTTCACGCCTGACCGATGCAGGAACTGTACTGGTTATTGCTTCCGCTCGCCGCCGTGCTGGGCTGGCTCGCGGCAAGCCATCGCGCCGGCAAGTCCGGCAAACGCACGGCGTCCATTCTCGGTTCCGAATATTTCAAGGGCCTGAACTACCTGCTCAACGAGCAGCAGGACAAGGCCATCGATGTCTTCATTCGCATGCTCGAAGTCAACAGCGATACCGTCGAGACCCATCTTGCGCTCGGTAACCTGTTCCGCAAGCGCGGCGAGGTCGATCGCGCCATACGTATCCACCAGAACCTGGTGGCGCGGCCCAGTCTCAGCAATGAGCAGCGCACCGATGCACTGCTGGAACTGGGGCAGGATTACATGAAGGCCGGCCTGTATGACCGTGCCGAGGGCCTGTTCAGGGAGCTGATCGACAACAACGTGCACCTGTCGAGCGTGTTGCCGCAGTTGCTGGATATCTACCAGCAGGAAAAGGACTGGGAGAATGCCATCGCCATTGCCGAGCAGATGGGTTACGTGGGAGAGCAGCCCGCGCGCTCGGTCATTGCCCAGTACTACTGCGAACTCGCCGAGAATGCGCGGGCGCGCGACAACGTCGACGAAGCCATGCGTCTGCTGGCGCAGGCGGGTGAGTATAACCCGCACTGCGCGCGCGCCAGCCTGATCCGTGCGCATATCGCCCGGCAGAAGGGTGATTATCCGGCGGCCCTGGCGGCCTACGAGCAGGTGGCGGAACGCGATATCGAACTGCTGCCGGAGATACTCGATCACATGCACGCCTGCCACATGGTGCTGGACACCGAGCGCGACATGATGCCGTTCCTGCAGCGTGTCATTACCCGGTACGAGGGTATTTCACCTGTGCTGGCGCTGGCTGATATCATACACCGCGAGTCCGGTGAGCTTGCCGCGGCGGAATTCATCGCGGGTGAGCTCGGCAAGCGGCCGTCGGTACGCGGCCTGTCGCGTTTCATCGAACTCAGCCTGGCCGGCAGCAAGGGCACAGCCCATGACAACCTGCTTATCCTCAAGAACATGACCGACCAGTTGCTGGAGAACAAGCCGGTCTACAAGTGTACCGACTGCGGCTTCCAGGGCAGGACACTGCACTGGCAGTGTCCGGGCTGCAAGCACTGGAACAGCATCCGGCCGATTCACGGCGTGGAAGGCGAATAACCCGCGCTGACGAGGGGACGAACCATGAGCGGACAACAAGGCACCGGTTCAAGAGTCATCGTGGCGCTGGATTATCCCGATGCGGAACAGGCGCTGGCGTTCGTCGACCGCGTCGAACCCGGCCAGTGCCGTCTCAAGG
>JBATJF010000191.1:0-13848 GCA_049668345.1 Gammaproteobacteria bacterium | reverse complement strand
ATAGATAATGGCCACGGAATCCACGGAAGCACACGGAAAAATTAACCAGCCGCCGGGCATAGGGTGCGTTTTACGCACCGGCAACGGTGCACAGAGTGCACCCTACACCCTCTATTGAGGGCAGGAGCGCATCTCATGCGCGATAGATTATGGCCACGGAATCCACGGAAGCACACGGAAAAATTAACCAGCCGCCGGGCGTAGGGTGCGTTTTACGCACCGGCAACGGTGCACACAGCGCACCCGGCATCCTGTTTCCGCTCCCCGGCGTTTCCCTGAGGCGGCGGATTAAATCGGCCGCATGGCCGGTCGATCCGGGTATCGCCGGTGGCTTATTCACCCTGTCCGGCTGTAACCCGTATCCCCCGGGACAGAACCCGCAGCCGCCCGTTCAGTAGTGCGGATCGAACATCAGGTCCACTATCATTTGCTGCAGATCCTGCGGCTGCTCCGCGCCTGCCAGGCCGGCATCCCAGGCGGCACGCGCCACTTCTGTGGCAATGGCGGTCGATACCCTGCGAATGTCGGTCAGGGGCGGGTACACCGTGCCCCTGGCAAGGTCCTGCCCGGAAACCATGGCCGCCAGGGCGTGCGCCGCCGCGAGGAACATGGTATCGCAGATGGTGCGCGCACGGCATGCCAGTGCACCGAGTCCTATCCCGGGAAAGACATAGGCATTGTTGCCCTGGCCCGGGCGCGAGATTCTGCCGTCGAGCTCGACGGCGTCAAACGGGCTGCCGCTGGCGAACACCGCGCGCCCGTCGCTCCAGCGGTAGGCCTGTTCGGCGGTGCATTCGGCGCGCGAGGTGGGATTGGACAGTGCGAAAATCACCGGCCGTTCATTGATCTGTGCCATCAGCCGGATGACCTGTTCGGTGAATATTCCGGGCGAGCCGGTCGCCCCGATCAGTACCTGGGGCCGCAGGTCGCGGATGGCGTCCACAAAGTCGCGCGCGGGCACATCGTGTGCGTAGCCGGCGAGATGCGCGGCGTGCGGGCCGTTGTCCTGCACGATCAGCCCGGAACGGTTCACGAACCACAGCTGGCTGCGCGCCTGCCGTTCGTCCTGGCCGGTCTCGCATTGGGCGGCAACGATCAGGTCGGCGATCCCGGTCGCGGCGGAGCCGGCGCCGAGGAACAGGACGCGCTGGCCGGTGAAATCGGACCCGGTGATGCGGCATGCGGCCAGCATCCCGGCCAGTACCACCGCGGCGGTGCCCTGGATGTCGTCGTTGAAGCACAACACGCGTTCGCGGTAGCGATCCAGCAAGGCATAGGCGTTCGGTGTCTGGAAGTCCTCGAACTGGATCAGGGCAAGCGGGAACGCGTCCTGCACGGCCGCGACGAATTCGTCCATCAGTGAGCGGTAATCCGCGCCGCGCAGGCGTGGCCGGTCGATCCCGAGATAGAGCGGATCCCGGCGCAGGGTTTCGTTGTCGGTGCCGACGTCGAGCATCACCGGCATGCATTGCTGCGGTGGAATGCCCGCGCAGGCGGTGTACAGCGCGAGTTTGCCGATCGGGATGCCCATGCCGTTGGCTCCCAGGTCGCCAAGCCCGAGGATGCGCTCGCCGTCGGTCACCACGATCAGCCGCACGTCCCGGGCCGGCCAGTTGTCCATGATGGCGCGTATCTGTCCGCGGTCCTGCGGGGTAATATAGAAACCGCGCGGCTGGCGGAAGATGTGCGCATATTCCTGGCAGGCCTGGCCGACCGTCGGCGTGTAGATCAGCGGCATGATCTCCTCGATGTGGTCGATCACCAGGCGGTAAAACAGACGCTCGTTGCGGCCCTGCAGGGCGAGCAGGAAGATGTAGCGTTCGATGTCATTTTCCTTGCGGCGCAGGTTGGCCAGTGCGCGTGCTTCCTGGGCCGCCAGGCTGGATACCCGCGCCGGCAACAGGCCGCGCAGACCGTAACGGTCGCGTTCCGCCTCGGTAAATGCGGTACCCTTGTTGAATTCGGCTCGCTTCAGCAGGTCGTAGCCGCGCAGCAGTGAATGTGCATCCTGATGGTTGTCGGCCATGGCCAGAGCTCCTCGCGGCCGGTGCAGGCCGCGGCTGTTGCCGGCATTGTTGCCTGTGGCGGGGCGCGGTGGCAGGCCGTCACCCGGGCATGTGCCCGGGCGCGCGACACCGCGATAGCCGTAATGTACCTGAAAAGATCGGGTTTTGGGTGTTACTTGACTGATATCAACGTATATCATTCAATTGTGGGCTAACTATCCAGATCAGCACTGATGCATTGAAAAATTTCCGTCATTGCGAGCATGGCATGGCAGTCTCATAGTATGGAATCAGTTACCTGGAGATTGCCTCGTTACCTTGTTCCCCGCAGTGAGGAAACGATCTGAGCTTCATGGAAAATCAATCAGCGTCACGGGAGTCCAGATGGCAACCAGTATTCATTCGGTAACAACATCCTCAAAACCCGGTACCACGCCGGCGACAGCGGACACAAAGGCGGCAGGCAGCGTCAAGCCGGCGTGTAACATCGAGACGGACAGCCCGCAGTGTTACCTGAACCGGGAACTGACCTGGCTTGAGTTCAATCGCCGCGTGCTGCACATGGCGGAGGACGAAGGCACGCCGCTGCTGGAACGCGTCAAGTATCTCGCCATCGTCAGCAGCAACATTGACGAGTTTTTCATGAAACGCATCGGCGGTCTGAAACAGCAGATCGCCGCGGGTATCCGCACACCAACCGTGGACGGACGGACACCCTACGAGCAGGTGATCGAGTGCCAGGCCGTGGTTCGCGATATCCACGCGCGGCAAAAGATTATCTTCGAACGCCTGCGCGAGCTGCTCAGGCAGCACGATATTCGCATCGTGCCGTATGCCGAGCTGCCCGTGGACAAACAGGCAGCCCTGCGTGAAAACTTCAGCATCAATATTTTTCCCCTGCTGACGCCGCTGGCGATGGACCCGGGACACCCGTTCCCGTTTATCTCCAATCTCGCGCTCAACCTGCTGGTGACCCTGCGTCACCCGGGTGGCAGCGCCAGCCATATCGCCCGTGTCAAGGTGCCGATCTCGGGGGATGTGGCGCCGCGCTTTATCAGGGTTGGTGATGGCAACACCTTCGTGACCCTGGATGATGTCGTTACGGCCAATATGGACATGCTGTTCCCGGGCATGGAAATCCTGTCCTGCGAGTTGTTCCGGGTGACCCGCAACGCCATCGTGGAAGTGGATGAAGAAGAGGCGGATGACCTGCTGGAAATGATCGAATCCGAGCTGAGAGACCGCCATTTCGCACCGATCGTCCGTCTGCAGGTCGCGCACGGCATGAATCCCGTACATCGCGGGATGCTGGCCGCCGAGCTCGGACTGGACGAGGAGGCGGATGTCTTCGAGGTCAATTCGCTCATGTCCATGCGTGATTTGTTCGAGATCGCATCCCTGGATATGCCGGAACTTCACGATCCGGTGCATATCCCGATCGACCATACCCGCCTGGCGCATGACACACGCAATATCTTCCACATCATTCGCGAGCACAAGGCACTGCTGCTGCAACACCCCTACGAATCATTTGCCACCAGCGTGGAGCGCTTCCTGCGCACCGCCAGCGAAGATCCCAAGGTGCTGGCGATCAAGATGACGCTCTATCGCACCTCCGGGGAAGGCAAGGTCATAGAATCCCTGGTCCAGGCCGCACTTAACGGCAAGCAGGTGGCGGTACTGGTCGAACTCAAGGCGCGCTTCGACGAGGCGAAAAACATCGGCTGGGCACGCCGGCTCGAGCGGGTGGGTATCCATGTCACCTACGGCGTCGTCGGCCTGAAGACGCACAGCAAGGTCATTCTCGTGGTGCGCAAGGATTACAACGGTCTGCGCCGCTATGCGCACATCGGCACGGGCAACTACCATGCCGGCACCGCGCGGATATACAGCGATCTCGGCATGCTGACCTGCGATCCGGATATTGCCCAGGACCTGACCGAATTGTTCAACTTCCTCACCGGCTATTCGCCACCGCCGCGTTATCGCAAGATACTTACCTCGCCCTATGCCCTGAAAAAAGCGCTGCTCGAGAAAATCGAACGCGAGGCCAAAAACCACTGCCCCGAGTCGCCCGGTTTGATCCAGCTGAAGATGAACGCACTCGAGGACGAGGACATCACCCGTGCGCTGTACCGTGCTTCCCAGGCGGGTGTCCGCATCGACCTGATCGTGCGGGATACCTGCCGGTTGCGGCCACGTGTCCCGGGCCTGAGCGAGACGGTTCGCATTATCAGCGTGGTCGGACGTTTTCTGGAACACACCCGCATCTACTATTTCAAGAACAACGGCGATGAGGAGTATTTCATCGGTTCCGCGGACCTGATGAAGCGCAACCTGGAAAGCCGCGTGGAAGTCGTCACGCCGGTAGAAGAACCCAAGCTGCGGCAGGAGCTGCGCCTGATCCTGGATGCCCAGCTTTCCAGTCGCAAGAATGTCTGGGAAATGCAGCCCGATGGCAGTTACCTCGAGGTGCCGGGCGGTGGCGAGAAGGAATCACGCAGTTGCCAGGAGATCTTCATTGAACTGGCGCAGAAGCGTCAGGCGGCTGCACTCAAGCATCGGCAGGCAAAGTTGCGCAAGAAACTGCTGACGTACTTCCACAAGCGGGTGCAGGGCAACCAGCAGTAGGTGACATTGAAGCTGTCGTCATGCGCTATCGCTGCCCGTGCCAGGTTAGTGAGCGTGTGTGTCCGGATATACGGGAATATGGACGATGCACAGGGATGTGCGCGTGGCCACCCCCGGACATTCCTGTGGCACAGCATTGAATGAATTCTTTTGCCCGGGCAGATGCGGTCAGCTGCGTACGGCCCAGACTGAACAGGATGCGTGCCGTACAATCCGGTTGGTGATGGAACCCACCAGGAAGCGCCTGATCACTCCTTCACCCTTGCAACCCAGCATGATCAGATTGGTGCCGGTTTCTTCAGCCGCATCGAGTATTTCCCTTGCTATATCCGTACCCTCACGCAGTTGTGCCTGGACATTCGACGTGGACTCGCTCAATCTGCTGACTGCCTGATCCAGGGCGTCCTGTACACCGTGCCTCTTTTGCTGCCAGAGAGCGTTCATCCGCTGCCGGATATCCTGGCGGAAGGCGGTCAGCATCGGCATGACGCTGACAACGCTGATCTCTGCCTTGCTGTCGAACGGCAGCGCTGCACACAGGTCAAGGGCCTGTTGCGCCGGGGCCGAGCTATCGTACGCCAGCAATACATGCCAGGGCATACCTGTCTCCTCTGCTGCCGGTGAGACAACAGACTGGTCTGAAGCTGCCCTGGCAACCAGTACCGAGCAGGGCGCATGCTGAAGCAGTCTGTCGGGGACGTGGCCCAGCAGGACATCTCCCAGGCCGCCGTGGCCGTGGGAACCAACCATGATCAGGTCGGCCTGCAGTTCCTTTGCCAGCTCGATGATCTCGTCGGCCGGGTTGCCGGAGCGGATTTCCGATGAACCTTCCCGGCCGCCAGCCTTCAGGTGCTGCAGTTCGACGGCAAGCAGTTTTTCAGTGTCTTCGCGCAGCATCTTCCCGGCTTCCTGCAGGGTCCGGTGCTGTTCGTCATCGTTGCTTTCCGTGTAAAAATGCCTGAGCGTTCGATCATCGATGACTGTGAGCAGCGTGATCGAACTGTCCCCGGGGAACGGGAAGCCGACCAGAAAATCCATTGCAGCCCTGGCGCAGTCAGATCCGTCGGTTGCCAGTAATATCTTCATTATCAGGTTCCTTCATTTACCCGTGTTGTCTTGCCTGTCAGTTCCGCGCGTTATGACATCATGCCGGATGTGCACCACCGATGTTCAGGACATATTGCATAACGATGTACGTAAAATACACGCCCAGCAGCCACACGCCCTGCCAGCGGTAAAATACTCCGGCCGTATTCATCGAGATAAATACACGGAATGAGTACAGTATGATGAGCATGGCGGGGAAGTGGAAGTAGAAGAAATTGTCCGGTATCGCCAGCGGTGCCGTGGCGGCGGCTGCGCCGATGACGAACAGGCAATTGAGGACATCGGCGCCGACAATATTGCCAACCGTGATCTCGGGATAACCCTTGCGCACCGCGGCAATCGCAGTCGTCAGTTCCGGCAACGAGGTGCCGAATGCGACCAGTGTCGCCGCAATTACATCGTCCGGAACGCCGAAGCGCAGCGCGATCTCGGCGGCAGCCGGTACCATCACCCGTGCGCCGGCCACGACCATGACCAGGCCGCCGATGATCCGGCTCCAGCATTTGCCGGGTCCCGCCAGTGCACCGGCACCGGCTGCTTCCTCCCCGACCGGTTCGGCATCGCCACCCTGGCTGGACCAGACGTAGGTGACATACAGGTAGGCGACGAGTAACGCCAGGAACAGAAAACCGACCCAACGGTCGAGCACGGGTTCACCATCGCCGGTCAGCAGGGCGCCGACAGAGATCAGCACCAGCAGCGTGGCTGAACCGGCCTGGACCCAGCCGGTGCGGTTGAGGATGAAGCGGTTGACCGGTACCGCGACCAGTACACAGGTCAGACCGAAGATCAGGCCGGTGTCCACGATGATCGAGCCTACCCCGTTGCCCAGTGCCAGCCCCGGGTTGCCCATGATTGCGGCCATCACCGAGACGAAGGCCTCGGGCAGGGTGGTGCCCAGCGAGACGATCGTTGCACCTATGACGATCCTGGACATGCCGGTCCGTTCCGCCAGAACGACAACGCCGTCAATCATCCAGTCCGCACCCCTGGACAGCAGCGCGATGCAGACAACGATAATCAGCAGCAGGGTGAAAGTTGACTGTTCTGCCATGAAATGTTGCAGAACAGTGTCGTCACCGATCAACTGCAACAGTGAAATGTCTGTACTCGTTGCGTATTCCATGCGGCTCCTGCTGAATGCTCCGGTCACGGTCCAATCACCGGTGAACTTACGCATTTTTTTATCGGGACTTCCCCTGATTGAGTGGGTAATACATCAATTCAGACGAGACACATTGCTTCTAATGACAAGGTTGTTGGCCGATTGAATTCGGTCCTGCTGTAGGGTCGAATTCATTCGACCAGCGGTGTTTCATCGTCATTCGATCAGACTTGGTAGTGCAGGGTATGACGACCCCTGCGCTCTGCGTCGCAGGACATGGCGACCCACTTGTCTCCAATGGCAACAGGCTGTTGGCCGAATGAATTCGGCCCTACAACGGTAATCTACCCACTCGATGTGAGGAAGAGCCTTTTTATCAGGAACACAAATTTTTCACATGGTTTTTGATCGCGCCGTGTGAACAATCGCAATCAGGCGTGTTATCCGGTGTTGGTATGTACGGCCCGGTGATCAGCCGTGGCTGCGTGCCGGTCAGACGGGCTTGCGGATGATGTCGCTGTGCAGAGAAAGCGGGGTATCGCTTGTGCACCCGGGACGTTTTGTCGCGCTGGATGCAGTTACCGGATCAACGGCTGGCTTGCCATCAATGGTTGAATTTGTCCATGGGACACGGACAGCGCCCGAGCGCACGAAGCCCGAGTGCTTGCCGAGTTCATCATAGCGCATACAGGTGTTGTCCGGGGCCAGGGTGAAATCACCGATGTACCGGTGCGAGACTTTCTGTTTCAGATGGCGCGCGTAATCGAGGCCGAGAAAATGACTGACGAAGCCGCGGATGACGCCGGCGTGGACCACTACCAGGACCGTACTCTCCGGATAGAATGCATTCTGTGACAGCAGGAAATCGACGCTGCGTTTCTGCATCTGGCGGAAGCTCTCGCCTTCGGGGTAGACAAAGTCCGGGTCCTTCTTGTGTTGCGGGATATGCTTCGTGACCCACTGCTTGCTTTTGTTGTACAGCGCACCGTAATTGACTTCATTCAGCTCCGCCGCATCGTGCAGACAGAGGATGCCGTAACTGCGGGCATAGTGCATGGCCGTGCGGCGTGCGCGTTCCAGGTTGCTGGAATAGACGCGATCGAAGCTGATGTCCAGCTCGCGCAGGCGGTTATAGATGTAGGCGATGTCGTCTCCCCAGTCCTTCGCGCGTGGCGCATCGCCCCAGCCCATGATCCGGCCGGAGGCGTTCAGCAGGGTCTTGTAGTGCCTGACGACTATCGCACGCATATTCATCAAGTTAGCAAGTCAGGCGCGGCTTGTAAAAACATACCGGCCGGTTGAAGCAATGCTGCGGGTGGCATTGCGCCTCGCAGGCGTTACTCGCTGGGCGCCAAGCGATTGAATAATATGGGATCGAGTCGTGAATGCGCGGCTGCCCGCCCGGTATGGAAGCAGCCGGTGTGGCCGGGTGAAGAAAATGCCTGTCAAGCCGAATTGCTAATGTACTATCGTCAGCGATAATCCGATTGTGCCCCGCATTCGACGGGATCCGGCAAGGTGTCGCATATGGCAAAAACCATAGTTATCAGTCAGCCCGATGGCGACCGTACTCCTTTTTTGCGCGGTATCCTGGTGCAATCGCTGATGAATGTCGGGCTGCAATTCGACGAGGCCTACACGCTGGCGCAGAAGGTGCGCGATGAACTGCGCAATACCGAGGAGATTACCAGCACCGATCTGAAAAAGAAGGTGGCCGGGTTACTGGAGGCGCGGTTTGGCCGGAACCGGCGCAAAACATATGAAACACGGCCGGCTGACGAAACCGATGTCGTGGTGCATACGCCGACTCGCAGCGAGCCGTTTTCCGCCGGTCTGCTGGCCCATTCACTGGAAAGCTGCGCGATCGAACCGGATATCGCCCACGAGGGCGCGCGCAAGGTGTACGCATCCCTGCAGAAAACCGGGCACCGGGAAATCAACCACAAGACCCTGCGCAAGCTGATTTACCAGTGTCTGAAGGATCATTGTTCCCCTGAGTCTGCGGACCGCTATCTCTCGTGGCGCAGGTTCCAGAACAGCGGCGATCCGCTGATCCTGCTGATCGGTGGTGTGACCGGCGCCGGCAAGAGCACCATTTCCTCGGAGGTGGCCTACCGGCTGGACATCGGTCGCATCCAGTCCACGGACATGATGCGCGAAATCATACGCGCCTACCTGACGCCCGAGGCGGTGCCGACGCTCGGTTATTCGAGCTTCGAGGCCTGGCGTGGCCTGGCCTCGCCGCCAGATGCGCAGAGCGGTGACACAGAAAATCCGGTGATTACCGGGTTTCTATCCCAGTTCTCTACCATCAAGCCGGCGCTGGTTGCCGCCATCGGCCGCGCAGTCAAGGAACAGCACGACCTCATCATAGAGGGGGTGCATATCGTGCCCACCAAGCTGGGTCTCGAGGATGCACGAAAACAGGCCATCGTCGTGCCGCTCATGCTGGCAACCATGGAAAAGTCGGCGCTGGAAAAGCAGCTCAAGCGCCGCGGCCGCGAGAAGAGCGGGCGGCGGGCGTCGCGTTACCTGAAACACATCGATGATATCTGGGAGCTGCAGTCCTACCTGTTGAGCGAGGCCGACAACGCCGGTGTCCCCATCATCACCAACTGGCACATCGAGACCACAGTGCGCGAAGTGCTGAACCTGGTCATGGCCAAGGTCATGAAACGCTACCCGCCGAAGCTCAACGACCTGGACTGGGAAGGCTAGCCGGGTACTTGCGCGGGGCAACCGTGCCGATGTGCCGCTAAAATCACCGCACACGGCTTTCATCTCGCGTGAAACGGTATAGAATCGACCGCTTTACGAAAAAACAATCAGCCCGGTCAGCCGCATCCGCTGTCATGACCGGCAGTTCAGGGGGCAATCCATGGCAACGGCGCCAGCAACAAACCCGATTCTCGTGCCTGTCGACTTTTCGCCGGATTCGGAAGCGGCACTTGCCTGTGCCGCCGAACTTTCCACGCTGTTCAAGGCCCCCTTGCTGGTTGTGCACGTTGTGCATGATCCGGGCGAGGCCCCCGGTTACTACGCGGTCAAGGGTCACAACAAGCACCTGCAGAAAATCGAGGACGTCGCCGCCGGCATGTTCAGGGAATTCATGGAGTCGTTTTCCGAGGCGCACCCCGAACTGGTTGCCATCAGCACGGCTGAAACCCGCCTGGTCACCGGTCTGCCGGTCAACCGTATCCTCGAACTCGCCGACAAGTCCGCGGCACGCATGATCGTGATGGGCAGCCAGGGACGCACCGGGCTGGCACGTGCGCTGCTGGGTTCCAAGGCCGAGCAGGTCGTGCGCCTGGCACGCGTCCCGGTGACGATCGTCAAGTCTGACGAAAAGCACGACTAGGAGCCTGTCGGACTTAGGGGTTCGTAGCGAGGCGAGTGGGAAAGGGAGAGCAAATGATCACGATTTTGAGGCGCATAGTGTTCCTACGTAACGAGAAATCGGGGACATTCGGGCCGCTTTCCCGCCGCCGCAGTAGAATCATCCTAAGTCCGACAGGCTCCTAGGGCAGCCAGGGAGGGGAACCGATATGCCGGAAATGCACAGCCGCAGTCAGCTTGGACGGGCATGGCGTCAGACCGGGATGCTGCTGCTCGCTGCCGCGATCCTGCTGGCGGCGGCGCCGTCGTGGGCTGCGGACGAGGCGGCGCTCGAAATGAACTGGGGCGGCATGGCCATGAACCTGCTGGGGGGGCTGGCGCTGTTCCTGTTCGGCATGGAACAGATGGCCGATGCCCTCAAGGCCGTCGCCGGCGAGCGCATGAAGATCGTGCTGGCCCGGTTGACCACCAACCGTTTCATGGGTGCGCTGACCGGCGCCTTCGTCACCGCGATCATCCAGTCCTCGTCAGTCACCACGGTGCTGGTCGTCGGCTTCATCTCGGCCGGACTGATGTCCATGGCCCAGTCCATCGGGGTCATCATGGGTGCGAACATCGGCACCACGATCACTGCCCAGATCGTTGCCTTCAAGGTTACCAAGGCCGCGCTGCTGATGGTTGCCGCCGGCTTCGCCATGCTGTTCTTCTCCTCCAACGACAAGATCAAGCACTACGGCGGCATGCTCATGGGGCTGGGTCTGATCTTTTTCGGCATGAGCGTGATGAGCGACGCCATGTACCCGTTGCGCGCCTACCAGCCGTTCCTGGACCTGATGACGCAGATGGCGAATCCGCTGATCGGCATCCTGGTCGCGGCCCTGTTCACCGCCCTGGTGCAGTCGTCCTCGGCCACTACCGGTATCGTCATCGTCATGGCCAGCCAGGGCTTCATCACGCTGCCCGCGGGTATTGCACTGGCCTTCGGTGCCAACATCGGCACCTGCGTGACGGCAATGCTGGCTGCGATCGGCAAGCCCCGGGAGGCGATTCGAGCCGCCGTCGTGCACGTGCTGTTCAATGTCTTCGGCGTACTGGCCTGGGTCGGCCTGATCGGCTGGCTGGCGCAGTTCGTCACTGCCGTCTCGCCGGCCCATCCGGAACTGTCGGGAACTGCGCGTCTGGCCGCCGACACGCCGCGGCAGATCGCCAATGCGCACACCTTCTTCAATATCGCAAACACCTTGTTGTTCATCGGATTCACCGGCCAGCTGGCGCGGCTGGTCGAATGGCTGGTTCCGGACAAGCCGCTCGTGGAGGGGGCTGTTGCCGAGCCGCGCTACCTCGATGATTCGCTGTTCGAGACACCGTCCCTGGCGCTCGACCGGGTGCGCCTGGAGATCGGCCATATCGGTGAACGGGTGCGGGAGATGCTGGACCTGATCATGCCGGCGATCCTCAGCGGTGACCGTTCCGCGCTGCGCGACGTGGCCAGGATCGATGATGATGTCGATGTCCTGCACGGACATGTCGTCACCTACCTGGGCAGGATCAGTCGCAAGGAACTCACCGAAGACCAGACCCGGCAATTCATCAACCTGATGGCGGCCGTCAATGACCTGGAGAATATCGGTGACGTGATCGAAACCGACCTGGTACACCTGGGTAACCAGCGCATCATCGAGGGGGTCTCGATCAGCCCGTCGACGCGGCAGGTGCTGACCGAGGTGCACAAGGCAGTGATGGCGGCGACGGACCTGGCAATCAGGGCAGTTGCCGAAAACAACCCGGAAGCGGCGCGTGAGGTCATCGGTATGAAAGAGGCTATCGGTGAGCTGGCGCAATCCGCGGCCATGCACCAGATCAAGCGCCTGGTCGCTGAGGAGCCGAACCGGCTCGCGGCCTACACCATCGAGATGGATATTATCGAGAAACTGAAGCGCATCTATTACTTCGCCAAGCGCATGGCCAAGACCCTTGACGTGGAGGTCGAGGAGCACGCGGAGGAGGCGGAGGCGGCCGCCTGAGCGTCAATCGCCGGCAACCGGTGGCGGGTTATCCGCCGGCGCGGCAGTCTCGTCCCCGGTGATGCGCCTGATGCTGACCTGCTCGATGCGGCGCGGGGTGGCCGTTCGTATCGTGACCTCGAGTCCGTCGATCATGAACCTGTCATCCGGCGCGGGAATGTTCTCGGAATGGGTCAATATCCAGAGATTCACCCGGTCGGTCGGTTTTCCCGGCAGATCGATCCCGAAATAGTCCTCGACCACCCGCAGCTCGGTGGCGCCCTGCACCAGCAGTTCGTTTTCCGAAACGCCGGTTGCGCCGGCGGGTCCCTCGTCGCTTTCGTCGTAGATCTCTCCGACCAGTTCCTCCATCAGGTCTTCCAGTGTCACCAGCCCCCTGACCACGCCATGCTCGTCGACGACGATGGCGAACATCTGTTTGCTGCGCCGGAATTTCGCGAACAGCTCGTCGATCGGCTGATACTGTTGTGCGAACAGCGGCTCATGGGCCAGGTCACGCAGCGGGGCATCGAGCAGGCCCTTGTCGATCGCGCCCAGCAGGTCGCGCAGGTGCAATACCCTGTACAGCCGGTCCCGGTGCTGCTCGTAGATAGGGATACGGGAATAGGGCGCCTCCACCACGGCGGGCAGCACATCACGAACGGTCTGGCCGCCTTCCAGCGAAAAGACCGCGGTAAGCGGCGTCATCACGTCACGTACCTTCAGGTCATTGAAAGCGAATACGCGTTCGATCAGCTCGCGTTCGCTGTGTTCGATGGTGCCTTCCTGTTCCCCGTGCAGCAGCATGCTGATGAATTCCGATTCGGTCACGATCGGGTCCCCCTCCTGGCTGCTCATGCCGTGCACCCAGCTTGTGAACCTGCCGAAAATCCATACCAGCGGGGAGATGAGGCGCATGAAACCCAGCAGCGGCATGGCGATAAACAGTGAAATCCGCTCGGAGTAGCGCGTGGCGAGACTTTTCGGCGTGATCTCGCCGAATACCAGCACCAGCACGGTCAGTACCCCGACCGCCACGCCGGGGCCGGCGCTGCCGAGCCAGCGCGTGGCCACCACGGTAGCCAGTACGGAGGCTGCGATGTTGACGAGATTGTTACCGATCAGGATGGTGGTCAGCATGCGAGAGGGGTCTTTCTTCAACCGGTACAGCGCAGCCGCGCCGTGCCGGCCTTCACGGACCAGGCCCTCGACCCGCCCGATGGACAGGCTCACCAGGGCCGTTTCGGAACCCGAAAAGACGCCCGACAGGATCAGCAGTAACAACAGGGCGAGCAGTTCAAGCATGCAGTGGACCTCCAGGATCCGGTGTTAGCTGAGGTGTCCGATGGATGTTGCTCATCACCGGTAATGATTCTCGTTCAGTTGACGTACATCATATCCAGTGCGCTCACAGATGCGGTAGTTTACTCCCGAATAACCATGCAACCATCTGTATTTTTTGTATAAATAAGCGCCGTTGCCGGTGGTGTCATCAGTGCCGGACGGCTTTCATTACCCACCCGGAGGAATTCATGCTTTTCAAGCCATCTTTCATCGCACTGCTGGCCGGCACCTTGCTGGTTACGACGGCCGCACAGGCACGCACCGAAATCCAGAACAAGGGCTCGGACACGCTGGTCAATGTCGCCCAGGCCTGGGC
>JBATJF010000190.1:0-10102 GCA_049668345.1 Gammaproteobacteria bacterium | reverse complement strand
CTTCGGCACACCGGCCAGCGCCGCGACATGCAGGCCGTAACTGCGGTCCGCCGCGCCGTCGCGCACGCTGTGCAGGAACACGATGCGGTCCTCGTGCTCGGTGGCGTCGAGGTGCACGTTGACGATGCCGTCGTAGTGTTCCGGCAGCGCGGTGAGTTCGAAATAATGGGTCGCGAACAGGGTGTAGGCCTTGATGCGCGCGGCGAGGTCCACGGCACAGGCCCACGCCAGTGCCAGCCCGTCGTAGGTGCTGGTGCCGCGGCCGATCTCGTCCATCAGCACCAGGCTGTGTTCGGTGGCGTTGTGCAGGATGTTCGCCGTCTCGGTCATTTCCACCATGAAGGTGGAACGCCCGCCGGCGAGGTCGTCGGCCGCGCCGATGCGCGAGAAGATGCGGTCCACCGGGCCGATCACGGCGCTGTCCGCCGGAACAAAACAGCCGATGTGCGCCAGCAGCACGATCAGCGCGGTCTGGCGCATGTAGGTGGACTTGCCGCCCATGTTCGGGCCGGTGATGATCAGCATGCGCTGGCTGTCGTTGAGGCGGGTGTCGTTGGGGATGAAGGGGTCGTCCAGCAACTGCTCGACCACCAGGTGGCGGCCGCCCGCGATGTGGATGCCGTTGCGCGCGCCGAGTTGCGGGCGGCACAGGTTCAGGGTGCGGCTGCGCTCGGCGAAGGTGGCGAGCACGTCGAGTTCCGCGATGCCCTCCGCGGTGCGCGTCAGCGGGTCGAGCACCGCGATCAGTTCGTCGAGCAGGGCATCGTAGAGCGCCTTCTCCAGCGCCAGCGCGCGTTCGTGCGCGCTCAGCACCCTGTCCTCGTGCGCCTTCAGCTCCGGCGTGATGTAGCGTTCCACGCCCTTCAGCGTCTGGCGGCGCTGGTAGTTGTCCGGCACCCGGTCGGCCTGCAGGCGGCTGACCTCGATGTAATAGCCGTGCACCCGGTTGTAGCGGATTTTCAGGTTACTGATGCCGGTGCGTTCGCGCTCGCTGCTCTCCATGTCCAGCAGGCAGGCATCGCCGCGCTCGCTCAGGGTGCGCAGCTCGTCGAGTTCCGCGTGATAACCCTCTGCGATCACGCCGCCGTCGCGGATCAGCTGCGGCGGGAGATCCCTGACGGCACGCGCCAGCAGGGCATGGGTGTCCGCATGTACGCCGATGCGAGTCGCCATATCGCGGGCCAGCGGGTCGTCGCTGCCTGCCAGCAGGTCCTGCAGCGCCGGCAGCAGGGCAAGACTGTCGCGCAGGCCGGACAGGTCACGCGGACGCGCCGATTTCAGGGCGATGCGCGCCAGGATGCGCTCGATATCGGCACAGCCGCGCAGCAGATCGTGAATGGCGCCGTCGAGTCCGGTTTCGGCGAACGCGGCCACGCACGTGTGACGTTGTTCCAGCAGCGCATGATCGCGCAGCGGGCGATGCAGCCAGCGGCGCAGCTGGCGACCGCCCATGGCCGTGGCGGTCCGGTCGAGCACACCCGCCACGGTATGTTCCCGCTTGCCGGAACCCGCGCTTTCCAGTTCCAGGTTGCGGCGCGTGGCGGCGTCCAGCACCAGGCTGTCATGGCGCGACTCGACACGCAGGCCGCGCAGGTGCGGCAGGCTGGTGAGCTGGGTATTTTTCACATACTCGAGCAGGCCGCCGGCCGCGCCGATCGCCGTCGGCAGCTGTTCGCAGCCGAAGCCGCTCAAATCGCGGGTGCCGAATTGCTCGTTGAGCTGGCGGCGCGCGCTGTCGGTTTCGAACAGCCAGGGCGCCTGGCGGCGCAGGCACGGATGCGCGGCCAGTTCGGGTGGCAGTTCGACGCCTTCGCCGGTGACGAGTTCGGCCGGGTCGAGGCGGGTGATCTCGCCGATCAGGGCCTCGCTGCCCTGGCATTGCTGCACGACGAAACGGCCACCGGCGAGGTCGAGCGCGGCGATACCCCAGTCCTTGCCCTGCGGATGGATGGCGACCAGCAGGTTGTCCCGGCGCTCGTTGAGCAGCGCCTCCTCGGTCAGCGTGCCGGGGGTGACGATGCGCACCACCTTGCGTTCGACCGGCCCCTTGCTGGTGGCGGGATCGCCGACCTGTTCGCAGATGGCGACCGACTCGCCCTGGCGCACCAGCCGGCCCAGGTACTGGTCGATGGCGTGCACCGGTACCCCGGCCATGGGGATGGCCTGGCCGGCGGACTTGCCGCGCGCGGTCAGGGTGATGTCCAGCAGCCGGGCGGCGCGCCGGGCGTCATCGAAGAACAGTTCGTAGAAATCGCCCATGCGGTAGAACAACAGGATATCCGGGTGTTCCGACTTGATGCCGAGGTACTGCTGCATCATCGGGGTATGGGCGGACGCGGTGCTGGTCGTCATGGCCGGCAAGTCTACCCGATTGCGTACACTTTGCGCAGGGATGCGGTGTACCCTGTGTACCGCAGCCGCAAATGGTGCGTAAAACGCACCCTACGGTCTGTCGCGGCCGGTATCTGGTGGGTAGGGTGCACTTCGTGCACCGCGAAGGGTGCGTAAAACGCACCCTACAACTGCAGGTGACGCGCGGGAACATCAAAGCGCTATTATTCAATCCTATACATAACTTTGTTTACATCTGGACTAAGCTGCTGATGTCAGATCTGTTCAAATTGTCCGAACGCCTCGGTGCCCTGTTGCTGGCGCACGGCCAGTGGCTGGCGGTGGCGGAGTCCTGCACCGGGGGCTGGGTGGCCAAGTGCCTGACCGACGTGCCCGGCAGCTCGCAGTGGTTCGATCGGGGCTTCGTGACCTACAGCAACGCGTCCAAGCAGGACATGCTCGGCGTCACGCCGGCTACCCTCGAGCAGCATGGCGCGGTCAGCGAGGCCACCGTGGCGGCCATGGCCGCCGGCATACTGGCGCATAGCCGCGCTGACCTGGCGCTGGCGATCAGCGGCATCGCGGGACCGGGCGGCGCGGCGCCGGGCAAACCGGTCGGCACGGTATGTTTTGCCTGGGCCGGTCGGCAGGGCATCAGCCGCATCGAGAGCCGCCGCTTTGCCGGTGACCGCGAACAGGTGCGCCGCGCCGCGGTGATCCACGGCATTACCGGGCTGATCGAGCTGGTTGGCAATACCGGTGCCTGAGCCGAAACGCCGGCTGTTCTTCGCGCTGTGGCCGGACGATGGCGTGCGCACGGCACTGGATGCAGCTGGCAAGGCACTGACCGGCAAACGCGTCAGGCGGGTGCCGGCGGCCAACCTGCACCTGACGCTGGCCTTCGCCGGTCCGGTCACGGCGGAGGTTGCGGCGTGCCTGGAGCGTACCGCGGCCACGATCCGGGCGGCGCCGTTCGAACTCCGCATCGACCATGCCGGCTACTGGCCGCGGCCACGCATCCTGTGGATCGCTCCGACCCACGTGCCACCCGCGTTGTGGGACCTGGCCGGTTCGCTGCGCAATACCCTGGCTGGCTGTGGCATCGAGCCTGAGACGCGCGGCTTCCAGGCGCATATCACCCTTGCGCGCAAGCTTGCCCGGGGTGTGGATGACCCGGAAATTCCCGCCGTGACCTGGCCGGTCAGCAATTTCTGTCTGGTGGAGTCAGCCAGTTCGGGAAACGGCACTGTTTACCGGCCGCTGCACTGCTGGCCGCTAGAGGGTGGCTGAGTTCTATGTGATAATCCGCGCGTCCGGCGCGCCAGGGAACGGCATGCCACGCACACATTCCGGAGGAGATTGATGGACGACAACAAACGCAAGGCCCTGAGCGCGGCGCTGGGGCAGATCGAAAAGCAGTTCGGCAAGGGCGCGGTGATGCGCATGGGCGATGTCAGCGCCGTGCGCGATGTTGCAGCCATTTCGACCGGCTCGCTCGGGCTGGATATCGCACTCGGTATCGGCGGTCTGCCGCGCGGGCGCGTGGTCGAGATCTATGGCCCGGAGTCGTCCGGCAAGACCACGCTGACGCTGCAGGTGATTGCCGAGGCGCAGAAGCTCGGCGGCACGGCGGCGTTCATCGATGCCGAGCATGCGCTCGATCCCGGCTACGCGGAGAAGCTCGGCGTCAATGTCGACGAACTGCTGGTGTCGCAGCCGGACACCGGCGAGCAGGCGCTGGAAATCACCGATATGCTGGTGCGTTCCGGTTCCATCGACGTGGTGGTGGTCGACTCGGTGGCGGCGCTGACGCCGAAGGCCGAGATCGAGGGCGACATGGGCGATTCGCACATGGGCCTGCAGGCGCGGCTGATGTCGCAGGCACTGCGCAAGCTGACTGCCAACATACAGCGCTCCAACACCATGGTGATCTTCATCAACCAGATCCGCATGAAGATCGGCGTCATGTTCGGCAACCCGGAAACGACCACCGGCGGTAACGCGCTCAAGTTCTACGCCTCCGTGCGCATGGACATACGCCGCATCGGTGCCATCAAGAAGGGCGACGAAATCATCGGCAACGAGACCCGCGTCAAGGTGGTCAAGAACAAGATGGCGCCGCCGTTCAGGCAGGCCGAGTTCCAGATCCTGTACGGCGAGGGCATTTCGCGCGAGGCCGAGCTGATCGACCTGGGTGTGCAGCACGGCATCGTCGACAAGTCCGGCGCCTGGTACAGCTACGGCGACGACCGTATCGGCCAGGGCAAGGACAACGTGCGCGAGTTCCTGAAACAGAACCGGGACATCGCCGCCGAGATCGAGGGCAAGCTGCGCGCGCTGCTGCTGGCCAAGCCGGTGAAGGCCGTCCCGGAGGAGGCGCTTGAAGCCGAGGCCTGAGCAGGTCGCGGACGGCGCCGTCGCGCGCCGGGCGGCGCTGGACCTGCTGGCACGCCGGGAACACAGCCGGTGCGAGCTGTCACGCAAGCTGTGCTCGCGCGGCTTCGATGATGACACGGTGGATACGGCGCTGGGTGAGCTGGAGGCGGAAGGCCTGCTCAGCGATACGCGTTTTGCCGAACAGTTCGTCTGGTCTCGCTTCCAGCGCGGCTCGGGGCCGCACAGGATCCATGCCGAGTTGCGCGAGCGCGGGGTCGACGAGACCCTCATCGAGCACAGTATCGAGGCCCTGGCGGATGACTGGCAGGGGCAACTGCGCGAGGTGCGCGAGAAAAAGTTCGGCAGCGTGCTGCCGGCGGATTTCCGCGAGCGCAGCCGTCAGATGCGTTTCCTGCAGCAGCGCGGCTTCACCGCGGAACAGATCGGGCGGGTGTTCCGCGACAGCGAATAGAATTTCCTGATGCCGGTAACAGCCCGCCCGGGCAGCGCCAGCACAAAACCCGGCAAACAGGTGTTCCAATCGTCCCCAAATCCCTGAATAATAACGTCCGCACCTAACCGGACAGAATCAGGCAGAACCAGCTTGAAGAACAGCAGCGCACAACTCCGCCGGGCCTTCCTGGACTTCTTCAGGGCGCGCGACCACGAGGTCGTGGCCTCGGCCCCGCTTGTGCCGCGGGATGACCCGACCCTGTTGTTCGTCAATGCCGGCATGGTGCAGTTCAAGGAAACCTTTCTCGGCAACGAGACGCGTGCCTGTCCGCGCGCGACCAGCAGCCAGCGCTGCGTGCGCGCCGGCGGCAAGCACAACGACCTGGAAAACGTCGGCTACACCGCGCGCCACCACACCTTTTTCGAAATGCTCGGCAATTTCAGCTTCGGCGATTATTTCAAGCGCGAGGCCATCAGCTACGCCTGGGAATTTCTCACCGACGTCATGCAGCTGCCGGCGGAACGGCTGTGGGTGACGGTGTTCGAGGACGACGACGAGGCGGCCGACATCTGGCTCAGGGAGATCGGGGTTGCCCCGGAGCGCTTCAGCCGCATCGGCGCCAGTGACAATTTCTGGTCGATGGGCGACACCGGTCCCTGCGGACCCTGCTCCGAGATTTTCTACGATCACGGGCCGGAGGTGCCCGGCGGTCCGCCCGGCACGCCGGAGGCGGACGGTGACCGCTACGTGGAGATCTGGAACCTGGTGTTCATGCAGTACGACCGCGATACGGCCGGCAAGCTGAAGCCGCTGCCGAAGCCGTCGGTGGATACCGGCATGGGCCTGGAGCGCCTCGCCGCGGTGATGCAGGGCGTGCATTCCAATTACGACATCGACCTGTTCCGGCACCTGGTGGAAGCGGCGGCACGCATCGCCGGGACACGGGAGCTCAGCCATACCTCGCTGCGCGTGATCGCCGATCATATCCGTTCCTGCGCCTTCCTCATCGTCGACGGCGTACTGCCCTCGAACGAAGGCCGCGGCTACGTGCTGCGGCGTATCATACGGCGTGCGGTTCGCCACGGTTACCAGCTGGGCATCAACGAACCGTTCTTCTTCCGGCTGGTCGGGCCGCTGTGCGAGGTCATGGGCGAGGCCTTTCCGGAACTGCCGGCCGGGCGTGGGCATGTCGAGCGTATCCTGCGGCTGGAAGAAGAACGTTTCGCCGAGACGCTGGAGCAGGGCATGCGCATCCTGGAAGAAGACCTGGCCGGTTTGCAGGGTACGGTCATCCCCGGCGACACCGTATTCAGGCTCTACGACACCTACGGCTTTCCGGGCGACCTGACCGCCGACATCGCGCGCGAGCGCGGACTCACCATCGACACGGACGGCTTCACGGCCGCGATGGAGGCGCAGCGTGCCCGGGCGCGCTCGGCCAGCCATTTCGCCGCCGATTACTCCGGCGATGCGCGTGTCGAGGCGTGCACGGTGTTTACCGGCTACGAGCACCTGGACGGGGAGGCCGCCATCACCGCCCTGTTGTACGAGGGTAAACCGGTGCAGCGGCTGGAGGCCGGCCAGAGCGGCATGGTGTTTCTCGATGCGACCCCGTTCTACGCCGAGTCGGGCGGGCAGGTCGGCGACCGCGGCCGGCTGGAAAGCAACAGTGCGCGCTTCGACGTCGAGGACACGCGCAAGCACAGCGGTGCGGCCTTCGCCCACATCGGCACCGTGACACAGGGCGTACTGCGCATGGGCGATCGGGTCAACGCACTGGTCGATGCTCAACGGCGCCAGGCCATCGTGCTCAACCATTCGGCCACGCACCTGCTGCACGCCGCGCTGCGTACCGTGCTGGGCGCGCATGTACAGCAGAAGGGCTCACTGGTCGAGCCGGAACGGCTGCGCTTCGACTTCGCGCACTACGAACCGGTCACGCCCGCGCAGCTGCGCGAGATCGAGGACCTGGTCAATGCGCAGATCCGCGCCAATGCGCAGGCGCAGACGCGCCTGATGTCCATGGACGATGCCATGCAGTCCGGCGCCATGGCCCTGTTCGGCGAAAAATACGGCGAGGAGGTGCGGGTGCTGTCGATCGGCGATTTCTCGGTCGAGCTGTGCGGCGGCACCCACGTCGGTCACGCCGGTGATATCGGGCTGTTCCGGATCACCGCCGAGACCGGCACGGCATCGGGGGTGCGCCGCATCGAGGCCATGACCGGCGCCCGGGCCCTGCAGTGGGTACGCGACAACGAACAGCGCCTTGCACGCATTGCCGAGCTGGTGAAGGGCAACCGCGACGATGTCGACGAGCGCGTCGCGCAGATGCTGGAAAAGAGTCGCCTGGTGGAAAAGGAACTGCAGCAGCTCAAGGGCAGGCTGGCCAGCAGCCAGGGCAGCGACCTGGCCGGGCAGGCCGTCGACATCGATGGCCTCAAGGTGCTGGCGGTACGCCTGGACGGTGCCGACAACAAGGTGCTGCGCGAGACGCTGGACCAGCTGAAGAACAAGCTCGGTTCGGCCGCGGTGGTGCTGGCGGCAGTGGACGGGGACAAGATCAGCCTGGTCGCCGGCGTGACGAAAGACCGTACCGGCCAGATCAAGGCCGGCGAGCTGGTCAACATGGTTGCAACCCAGGTCGGCGGCAAGGGTGGCGGGCGGCCGGACATGGCCCAGGCCGGTGGCAACCAGCCCGCGCAGCTGGATGCGGCCCTGCAATCGGTGCCGGCATGGGTGCGTGAACGCCTCTAGCAGGTGCGCCCGGGTATACCGTTTCTCTCAGACCAGGAATAACCCCATCATGGCACTTATCGTCCAGAAATACGGCGGCACCTCGGTCGGGTCGCCCGAACGGATCGGGCACGTGGCCGACAAGATCATCGACTGGCGCAATCGCGGCAACGACCTGGTGGTCGTGGTCTCCGCGATGAGCGGCGAGACCAACCGCCTGGTCGACCTCGCCGGCGCGATCAGCGATGCGCCGTCGCCGCGCGAGCTCGACGTTTTGCTTGCGACCGGCGAACAGGTGACGATTGCGCTGCTCAGCATGGCGCTTGAGAAACGCGGCTGTCCGGCGCGCTCCTATACCGGCTCGCAGGTGCACATCCTGACCGACAGCGCGCACAACAAGGCACGCATCCGGGAAATCGATGACAAGCGCGTTCATGCCGACCTGGGTGCGGGGCGTGTCGTGGTGGTGGCCGGATTCCAGGGTGCGGATGAGCACGGCAATATCACCACGCTGGGGCGCGGTGGTTCGGATACCACGGCCGTGGCGCTGGCCGCGGCGCTGAAGGCGGACGAATGCCAGATCTATACCGATGTGGACGGCGTCTACACCACGGACCCGCGCGTGGTGCCGAACGCACGCCGGCTCGACCGCATTACCTTCGAGGAAATGCTGGAGATGGCCAGCCTGGGTTCCAAGGTACTGCAGATTCGCTCGGTCAGTTTTGCCGGCCGCTACAATGTCCCGTTACGCGTACTGTCGTCGTTCGAGGAAGGCGAGGGCACGTTGATCACCTACGAGGAAGAAAAGATGGAAGACGTATTGATATCCGGTATCGCGTTCAACCGGGACGAGGCCAAGCTGACCGTGATCGGCGTGCCGGATACCCCCGGCGTGGCGTTCAGGCTGCTCGGTCCCATCGCGGCGGCGAATATCGAGGTGGACATGATCGTGCAGAACATCGCCCCGGACGGCGCGACCACCGACTTCACCTTTACCGTGCACCGCAACGACTACAAGCGTGCCATGTCGATCCTGGAAAGTACCGCACGCGAGCTGGGCGCACGCGAGGTCAGCGGCGATAACAGGATCGTGAAGATCTCGCTGGTCGGTGTCGGCATGCGCTCGCATGCCGGTATTGCCTCGACCATGTTCGAGGCGCTGGCCCGCGAGGGCATCAACATCCGCATGATCTCGACCTCGGAGATCAAGATCTCCGTGGTCGTCGATGAAAAGTACCTGGAGCTGGGAGTGCGGGCGCTGCATGACGCCTTCCATCTCGATCAGCCATAGGCATGATATTTAACAATATAAACAATATGATGAATAATCCTGTTAATATGCTTTCCAGGATATTCTCTTATCTCGACTTTCATATATACTTCTATATTCATCGATATCGGGCCAGGATATCGCTTGCACCGGTGTTTCAACCATTCCGACGGACTGGACAGAATAACAAACAATGGCACAAACCTTGGCAGGGACACACGATAACAAGAGGTTGAAAAGATGTTGATACTTACTCGCAGAGTTGGAGAAACCCTCATGGTCGGTGATGACATCACCATCACCGTACTGGGTGTGAAAGGAAACCAGGTCAGGATCGGGGTGAATGCACCCAAGAATGTTGCCGTGCACCGCGAGGAAATTTACGAACGCATCAAGGACGAGCAGAGCCACAAGGACGGTACCAACCAGTCCTGACGGGTTCGCGCAGCTTTCAGCAGTATCCTTGCCGCAAATTGCCCGGGGAAGGTATCCCGTACCGGACAGGTGGCGTCATCCGGGCCACGCGCAGCAATCATTTGAACAATTCCGGTTGTTTGTCGTTATAATCCCGTCTGCAGCGTTTTACGTCGTTCAGGAGAGGTGGCCGAGAGGCCGAAGGCGCTCCCCTGCTAAGGGAGTATGGGTCAAAAGCCCATCGAGGGTTCGAATCCCTCCCTCTCCGCCATTCATAGAAAAAGGGGCCTCGTGCCCCTTTTTCTATGAATGGTTGATGGTGGAAACGAACCCTCGATATTCTATCGGTTGGTTCGACAAAATCGCCGGGAGCGATTTTGAGTGAGCGCAGCGAACCCGAAGGGCCGGGCACAGGGAAGTGCCCGGCAATCCCTCCCTCTCCGCCAAATTGAAAAGGCCCCTGTATGGGGCCTTTTCAATTTGTGGAATCGGTCGGGTTCGCACCCTCGATAATCTATCGGCTG
>JBATJF010000189.1:0-15474 GCA_049668345.1 Gammaproteobacteria bacterium | reverse complement strand
GTGGTCTGACGAAGGTGTACTTCACCGGCCGCATGACCAGCTGATCGGCGGCCTGGTCCACGTTGCCGCCCAGCGCGGTGAACGGCAGCGAAACGACAAAGGTGACCAGGCCGACCGCGGTACCGACCAGCATCGTCGGCCGGATCATGAACATATCGGCCAGCATGGCGCCGCCGCTCGGCCCGTTTTCATCCGCGAGAGCGCCGGCGGCGGCCGCGGGAACGAACACCAGCTGGCTGATCGCTAGCAGGGCGGCGAGCGCTGGGCCAGCCAGTTTCCTGTATGAATGTTGCATAGTCCTGAATCTCCATGTGAGCGATCCGTGCGGGATCCGAAGCAGTACGCGCATGGCGATACATCGTCCATCCGCCCGGCAACCTTTATAGTGCGGGCTGATCCGGGCATGAAACTGCGACACAGATCCACCCGAACACAGAATCATCGCGTAGCTGGAGCAACATAATACAAAGAAAACAGCCATTCAACATCAACAATTTACTGGCCGGCCCGGCATGGTCACGGCACCGGGCGGCACGACGGCATACCGTCCCGCTGCAGTGTGCGCCTGGCCGGGGCATGATCGCGCTATACTGCGCGCCAGCCAATCAACCACAGGTACCCGCCATGCGCCCCAGCCAACGTGCCCCGGACGAAATGCGCCATGTCCGCATCACCCGCAACTATACCAAGCATGCCGAGGGGTCCGTGCTCGTCGAGTTCGGTGACACCCGTGTGTTGTGCAATGCCACAGTGGAGGACCGCATTCCAGGCTTCCTGCGTGGCAAGGGCGAGGGCTGGGTGACCGCCGAATACGGCATGCTGCCGCGCTCGACCAGCAGCCGCATGGGACGCGAGGCCGCGCGTGGCCGGCAGGGCGGGCGCACGCTCGAGATCCAGCGCCTTATCGGGCGCTCGCTGCGCGCCGTCATGGACATGAAGGCGCTGGGCGAACGCAGCATCACCATCGACTGCGACGTCATCCAGGCCGATGGCGGCACCCGCACCGCCAGCATCACCGGCGGCTATGTCGCGCTGGCCGATGCCGTGCGCTCCCTGCTCGACAGCAAGGCGCTCACCCGCAATCCGCTCACCGGCCGCGTCGCCTCGGTATCGGTCGGCATCTATAAAGGAACGCCGGTACTCGACCTGGACTACCCGGAAGACTGCAATGCCGAGACCGACATGAACGTGGTGATGAACGATAGCGGCGATTTCATCGAAATCCAGGGCACCGCGGAAGGCCACGCCTTCAACCAGGATGAACTCAATGCCATGCTGGCGCTGGCCAAGAAAGGCATCACCGAACTGCTGGCCGGCCAGCACGACGCGCTTGAGCAGTGCTGACCAGCCTTTTCAGACAGACTCCGGGAACATGCCACCATGAAAGACATCGTCCTCGCCAGCAGCAACGCGGGCAAGGTGCGCGAGATCAACCAGCTGCTGACCGGTCTCGCCTTGCACGTACGGCCACAGGGCGAATTCGGTGTTGCGGATGCAGAGGAGACCGGCCTTACCTTTGTCGAGAATGCCATCCTCAAGGCGCGCAATGCCGCGAGCCATACCGGCCTGCCGGCAATCGCCGATGACTCTGGCCTGGAGGTCGATGCCCTCAACGGCGCACCCGGCATCTACTCGGCACGCTATGCCGGTAGCGGTGCCGGCGACCGGGCCAACCTGGAGAAACTGCTCGAGGCCCTGCAGGACGTGCCGGAGGCACAGCGCACGGCAAGATTCCAGTGTCTGCTCGTCTACATGCGCCATGCCGGCGATCCGACCCCGCTGATCTGCCAGGGCACCTGGGAAGGGCGCATCCTGACTGTACCGCGCGGCGAGCAGGGTTTCGGCTATGACCCGGTGTTCCATGTGCCGACCCACGACTGTTCCTCCGCCGAGCTGGCACCGGAGGTGAAGAATTCGCTGAGTCACCGGGGACAGGCACTAAGAAAGCTGGTGGCTGCGCTGCAGCAGCACAGGTAGGACTTAGAGTTTGCTCAAACTTATCTGATCCAGTTTTTTTACATATACGTTTACTTAAAGCCCTGAAAGTTTCGCCTGTCGGCGAGGTACTTTTCTTTGCTCCGCCAAAGACCAATTCGCCAGGAGCGAATTTGGACAGCCACAGGCTGGCCCGCAGGGCGAAGCCCAGGGACGGACTTCGCAAAAGTACCCAACAACGATTGCCCCGGAGGCTTGGTCGTCAATACAACCAGATATACAAGGCCGCTGCGCAGCCCTGCCCATGCGCTTCTCGCCGGTATGGGACCATTTCTACAAGCCCGCTACGCAGGCTTGCCCGTCAGGATTTGCCGCGCCTTGCGGCTAGCAAATCCAGCTCGACACGGCGACACGCTTCATCCCGAACCGACTGCGATTCTCGGCCGCGCCTGACGGGATTTGAAGTTGCCACCCGAGATCCCGTTGCCCGCGCCGAGTACCGCAGGCAAGCCGGGATGATGGCGCGCACCCTGTCCGAGGCAAGCCGGAGCGGGCGTCGGGTGCCCTTCTCTTTGGGTACTTTCTCTTGGGCATGCAAGACCAATTCGCCGGGAGCGAATTGGGACATCCGCAGGATGGCCCGAAGGGCGAAGTCCAGGGATGGACTTCGCAAAAAGTACCTCGCCCTTCAGGGCGAAATAGGACTACCATCTACACTAACCTGCAAAAATACCATGTTCAATTTCACCACCACACCACCACTGACCCTCTACATCCACATCCCGTGGTGCGTGCGCAAGTGCCCGTACTGCGACTTCAATTCACACGAGCTCCGCGACGGCATCCCGGAACGTGACTACATCAGCGCCCTGCTGGCCGACCTGGAACAGGAACTGCCAGCGGCCTGGGGCCGCCCGGTGGACAGCGTGTTTTTCGGCGGCGGCACACCCAGCCTGTTTTCACCGGAAGGTATCGATCGACTACTGGGTGAACTGCGCGCCAGACTCACCCTGCAACCGGGTGCGGAGATCACGCTGGAGGCCAATCCCGGCACCGTCGACCAAGAACGCTTCCAGGGCTACCACGCGGCCGGCATCAACCGCCTGTCGATCGGTGTACAGAGTTTTCAACCCGAATTGCTGGAAAAGATCGGGCGCATCCATGACCGGGGCGACGCGATCCGCGCGGCCGAGGCCGCGCATGCCGCCGGCTTCGACAATTTCAACCTCGACCTCATGTTCGGCCTGCCGGACCAGACCCGGGCGCAGGCCATGGCCGACCTGCGCATAGCGATGGACCTCGAGCCCACGCATGTTTCCTGGTACGAACTCACCATCGAGCCCAATACCTGGTTCCACCGGCATCCCCCGCATCTGCCGGATGACACACAGCTCTGGTCGATGCAAACGGCTGGCCGGGAACTGCTGGAAGCGCGTGGCTATACACGCTACGAGGTGTCGGCCTATGCCCGCGCCGGCCGGCAATGCCGGCACAACCTCAACTACTGGCTGTTCGGCGACTACATCGGAATCGGCGCCGGCGCACACGGCAAGCTGACTGACACCGCACACCAGGTCATCCGGCGCAGCAGCAAAGTCCGCCACCCACGGGATTACCTGGCAGCACGCAACAACGGCGAATTCCGCAGCATGCAGCAGGATCTTGTACCGGCGGATGCGGTGCTGGAATTCCTGATGAATGCGCTGCGTCTCGACCACGGTTTCAGCGCAGAGGGTTTCACGACTGTCACCGGGCTGCCGCTCGACATGCTGGAACCGGGCGCGGCCGGCGCAATCGACGCCGGGCTGCTGATAGAGGAAAACGGACAGCGGCAGGCCTCGGAAAAGGGTCAACGTTACCTCAATGACCTGTTACAGTACTGGTTACCGGATGCTGACAACGATGCTCGCACAGGTTGATTGCCCGTACTGCGGCGAACGCTACACAGCCGTCGTCGAGACATTTGACGGCAGCCAGGACTATATCGAGGACTGCCCGGTATGCTGCCGGCCGATCGAGTTTCACATCGAGACCGGCACGGCTGGCGAACTGCTTACCCTGACCACCCGACGCGACGATGACTGATTACGTACCGATAGACTGCGCCGTACACAGCGGCTATGAACTTGCCATCATGCACCGCCAGCAGCTACGCCTGGCCTGGCGGGACAGGGATGGAATCATCCATATCAAGATGGTTACGCCGACCGACCTGCGCACACAGAATCACGAGGAATTCCTGGACGTGACCGACGAGCGGGGTGACATCTACAGCATCCGCCTCGACCACATACATAACCACGAAATCCTGCAGCCGGCCGACTGACCTGACGATAGCTATCCCGACGGACATTCAGCCCGGGATGAAACAATGAACGACCTGCACGACCTGGAACTGCTGCTGCGCTCGCGCGTGCCGCTGATCACGATCGAAACCCGCGACGAAAAGCGCGTCACGCAACTGTTCGGCAGCCTTGCGGTCCGGCTCGCCATGCCGGTCATGGCATGGTCTGCGACCACCGGACTGCAGCGTATCGATCTCGACCTCGCAGCGCAGCGGCACGCCAGCGATCCGCAACAGGCCCTGGGTCAGATCAAGGCGACCAGCTCGCCGTCCATCTACCTGCTGCTCGACTTCCATCCCTATCTCGAGGACGCCTATAACGTCCGTCTGCTGAAGGAAATCGCGCTCGACTATCACAGCCTGGGGCACACCCTGGTCTTCGTCAGTCACGAAATCCGGCTGCCGGCGGAGCTCGACGGCCTGGCCGCGCATTTTGCGCTGTCGCTGCCGGACCGGGAACGTCTCGAGGCGCTGATCCGCGAAGAGGCCACACACTGGTCGACAGTCAATCCCGGCAAACAGGTACGGACCGACCGCAAGACGCTGGATCTCGTCACCAGCCAGTTGCGCGGGCTTACCGTCGGCGATGCGCGGCGCATCATTCGCAGCATCATCTTCGATGACGGTGCCATACGCGAAGACGACCTGGAACGGGTCACACGCGCACGCTACCGGTTGCTCGAGGCCAACGGTGCGATTTCCTGTGAATTCGATACCACGGACTTCGCTGCCGTCGGCGGCCTGAACAACCTGAAACGCTGGATCGAGCGCCGGCGCAGCGCATTCGTGGACGGCGTTGCCGGCCCCGACAAGCCCCGGGGCATCCTGCTGGTCGGCGTACAGGGCAGCGGCAAGAGCCTGGCTGCCAGGGCCGTTGCCGGCATGTGGTCGCTGCCGCTGCTGCGTCTCGACTTCGGCACCCTGTACAACAAGTTCTTTGGCGAAACCGAGCGCAACCTGCGCGAGGCGCTGCGCGCTGCCGCGGCCATGGCGCCGTGCGTGCTGTGGATCGATGAAATCGAGAAGGCGATCGCCTCGGGCGATACCGACAGCGGCACCTCGCGCCGCATCCTCGGCAACCTGCTGACCTGGATGGCGGAACGCAAGGAAGCGGTTTTCATCGTCGCCACCGCCAATGCCATCGCCGAACTGCCACCGGAACTGATCCGCAAGGGACGGCTGGATGAAATCTTCTTCGTCGACCTGCCGGACGCGGCCACGCGCGCCGAGATCTTCGCCATTCACCTGCGCAAGCGCGACTTCAAACCCATCGACTTCGACATCCTCGACCTGGCCGGTCTCAGTGACGGCTTTTCCGGTGCGGAGATCGAGCAGGCCATCGTGGCGGCCAGCTACCTGGCGCGTGAACAGCAGGTTCCGCTGGATACGGACCATATCCGCCTCGAAATCCGGCAGACCCGCCCGCTGTCACGGGTCATGGCGGAAAAGATCGCCGGGCTGCGGCAGTGGGCACAGGATCGCACCGTACCGGCCAACTGACACAAATCAAACATCTGTGTTGCCGCAAGACCACAGCACACGCACACCAAGCGTCCGTAAACCACTGTTAATACTATTATCCACCGGCTTATCCACAAGCCGCTCCAAAATATCTTGTTGTTTTATATTGAGTTAACGCCCTTCGCCGCCATTTTTTCGGCACAGCCTGTGGATTTTTTGTGCTAGCATGGAAATCACTCCAGTAAAAACAACAACAGCCGCACCGGCGGCAGGTGAGGAGCCCTTCATGCAAGATACGTATGCAAGTCCGCCATTCGACTTCGATGCGTGGGCGAAACTGTTCACAGACAACCCGCAAGCCTTTGAAAAGCAACGTACCCGCGCCATCGAGCAGCTGATACGGCAGGCTCCGCCCCACAAGCAGCAACGGCTGCGCTGCCTGCAATGGAAACTCGACCAGATCCGGCACACCGCGCCCAGTCCGCTGGCGGCCAGCCTGCGCATGAACCAGCTGCTCTGGGACAGCCTGGCCGGTCCCGATGGCCTGCTGGAGCGATTGCAACAACCACTTGAGGCCAGACGCCGGCGACAAGCAGCCAAAGTGATCCCGTTTCCCGCCGGCTTGTCGCAAGCGCAGGATTAACGTATTATTCCCGGCCTTTTCCAGGGTGCCGGCGATGGCATCCACGGCAACCGATCATAGTTCGAGGCAGTCATGAAAGCTGATACACATCCGGCATACACAAGCGTCAAGGTCACCTGCAGTTGCGGCGAATCCTTCGATACCCGCTCCACTGCGGGCACTGACCTCACGATCGAAGTCTGCTCCAAGTGCCACCCGTTCTACACCGGCAAGCAAAAGATGGTCGATACCGGCGGCCGCGTGGACAAGTTCCGCCAGCGCTACGGGAACAGCTGACCGCACGGCGGATGCGGCTGACATCTCTCTGCAAGGGGGCGCCCGCCACGGTCGCCCCTTTTTCATTTGCGGCATGCTGCGTCTGCCTGCTGGCCACAACAGCAGGTTCGGTCTCCGCCAGTGACTGTCCCGCCGTGCGCGTCGATGAACGCGTTCAGGTCGTCCACGTCTATGACGGCGACACGGTCAAACTCAAGGACGGCCGACGCCTGCGCCTCATTGGCATCAATACCCCGGAAACGGCCCGCGCAGGCGAATCCGGCGAACCGCTCGCCAGCGCGGCCCGCGCCAGTCTGCAGACCACGCTGGACCGCGGCAACCGCGTACTGCACCTGCAGTATGGCGCCGAGCACAATGATCATTACGGCCGCCTGTTGGCGCATGCCTTTCTCGAGAACGGTGACAACGTCGCCGCCGGACTGCTGTCGCACGGCCTGGCGACCGCGCTGGTGGTACCCCCCAACACCTGGGCCATGGACTGTTACCGGCAGCTCGAGGATGACGCGCGCATCGACCGTCTCGGACTGTGGGCCCTGCCGCAATATCAGGCACAGGCCAGCTCCGAACTGACTGCCGACGCGACAGGCTTTCACATTGTGCGGGGGCTGGTTACGGCAGTTCGCGCGGCCTCCCGCAGCACCTGGCTGGACCTGCACGGCCCACTGGCCCTGCACATCAGCCACCGGGACCAGACCAATTTCGCGCCCCGTTACCTGGAAACGCTGACCGGCCAGGAGGTCGAGGCACGCGGCTGGATCAAACCCGACCGTGACGGCTTGCGCATGAATATCCGTCACCCGGCGGCACTGGTTAAAATATCACCCGGTAAACTGCATTAAACTACGCGTATGACTCCCCTTCTGCCGCGCCTCCGCTCACTGCCGGCCGCCGCCCTGTCGCTGCTGCTGGCGGCCTGCGCCACCAACCCGGTCACCGGCGGATCGGACTTTGTGCTGATGTCGGAGGAACAGGAAATCAGCCTTGGTCGCCAGTACAGCGCGGAAATCGTCAAGGAGATGCCAGCCTACGATGACCCGGAGCTCGCCTCGCTGGTGCAGTCCGTGGGCGAGACGATCGCGGCGCACAGTCATCGGCCGGACCTGATCTACCGTTTCACCGTGCTCGACAGCACCACGGTCAACGCCTTTGCCCTGCCCGGCGGCTATATCTACATCACACGCGGGCTGCTCGCCTACCTGAACTCCGAGGCCGAACTGGCAGCGGTCCTCGGTCACGAGATCGGCCACGTTACCGCCCGGCACAGCGTGCGCCAGCACAGCACGGCGACCATGACGGGGATTCTCGGTGCCGTGCTGGCCGCATCCACCGGCATCCAGGGCGCCGACACGCTCACCAACCTGGCCGGCACGGCGATCGTGCGCGGTTACGGCCGTGAACACGAGCTGGAGGCCGACCGGCTCGGTGCCGAGTACATCGCGAAGACCGGCTACGACCCCAAAGGCATGCTGGAAGTGGTCGGGGTACTGAAAAACCAGGAGGAGTTCGACAAGCTGGTCGCGGAAAAGGAAGGCCGCGAACCCAATGCCTATCACGGGCTGTTTTCCACCCATCCGGATAACGATGAACGCTTCCGGGAGGTAGTGAGCGCCGCGGAAAAGTTCCGCAGTGCGGATACGGCACGCATTGACCGCGATGCTTTTCTGCAGACGCTTGACGGCCTGACCTTTGGCCACAGCGACGAGGAAGGCATCGTCAGGAACCGGCATTTCTACCACAAGGCGCTGGATTTCTCGGTGACCTTTCCGGAAGGCTGGCGGATCGATAACAAGGCGGAGCGCATTATCGCGCGTTCCACGGACAATGACGGCATCGTGCAGGTCACGGTCACCGACCTTAACAAGCGCATCACACCCGAGGCATTCATGACCGAGCGCATGAAACTCGAGGACATGACGCGCGGCGAGCCGATCACGGTCGGCGCGTTCAAGGGCCACACAGCGATCGCGGACGGCAAGACACCGTATGGCGTACGTCCGGTACGCTATGTCGTGATCTTCAGGGACTCGAAGGCATGGATAGTCGCCGGGGCGGCAAAAGACCGGCGCAATCCGCAGCAATACGATGCCGCCATCCTGGCGACCGCGCTCAGTTATCACCCCTTGAGCGACGCGGAACAGTCGCTGGCCGAGGCACAGCACCTGAGCCTCATCCGCGCACCGGCCGGCACGCTTTATGCCGACCTGGCGAAACAATCGCCGCTGGCGAATTTCCCCGAGGAACAGTTGCGACTACTTAACGGTGATTACCCGGCCGGCGAACCGGAACCAGGCAGCCTGCTGAAAATTGTTCGCTAGCATCCGTACCTATATACTCCAGCACCTGCATGGCATTGCCGACACAAAGGCATAATTGCCACAAAAAACAGGATACGGAATGAACAAGATCACCATTATCGGCGCCGGCCGCGTGGGGGAATCCACCGCTCAGATACTTGCGCAGCGGGACATGTGCCACGAGGTGGTACTGCTGGACGTGCGCGACGGGGCCGCAGCAGGGGCGGCGCTGGATATTCGCCAATCCGCCGCCTTGCACCGCTTTGACTGCCGGGTGTCAGGAGGCGCCGATCCCGCCCTGATGTCCGGTTCGGATCTGGTCATCGTCACGGCCGGTTCGCCACGCAAGCCCGGCATGTCGCGCAGCGATGTGCTGGACGTAAACCGGGCGGTCATCGACAGCATCGTTGACCAGGTGCTGGAACACGCGCCGGACTGCCTGCTGTTGCTGGTCACCAACCCGGTGGATGTGCTGACCTGGCATGCCTGGAAACGCACCGGCTGGGACCGGCGGCGCGTGTTCGGACAGGCCGGCGTGCTGGATGCCGCACGCATGGCCAGTTTCATGGCCGAGCAAACCGGCATCTCGGTCCGGGACATCCACACCATGGTCATTGGCGGTCATGGCGATTCCATGATCCCGCTGACCCGCTTCAGCACGATCAACGGCTTGCCGGTCAGTGCCTTCATCGACGAGAAAACCATCCAGCATATTAACGAGAAAACCCGTCACGGCGGCGCAGAAGTGCTGGAAATGCGCCAGCACAGCAGCGCCTACAATGCACCGGCCGCGGCGGTTGCCACCATGGTGGACGCCATCCGCAGCAACCGCGCCCGTCTGTTGCCCTGTGTCTGCATACTGGATGGCGAGTACGGTCAGCGCGACATCACGGCCGGAGTACCGGCCATCCTGGGACGGACGGGCATCGAGCGGATTGTCGAATTACCCCTTGACGAGACCGAACGCCCCGGCTTCCAGGCGTCAATCGACAGCATTCTCAAGGACCTGGAACAGCTCTAGCCCGCATGTCTCACCGGGCGGCTGTTGAGGAACATACTGAATTGAAATCATGAACGTGATGCCCATTCAGTAAGAAACAGGGTGTCATCGGACAGTGCCTGTCCCGGCCCTGGCTGGTTCTCGTGCACCCGAACTTGCGATGTACAGGGGGATGTACAAGTGTCGCGGGAGGCAGGGTGCCGGGAGCGACCCGCATGGCCCAGGCCGGTCTCTCGACCGCTACGCGGTCTCATCTTCTCCGGGATGCCGGTGAGACATGCGGGCTAGAACAGCTGGTCGGTGACGCTTTCCCCGGCACCAGCGGCACCCGCCGCCATGGAACGACTGGTCTTGGTCGGCACGCTCTCCACCATGAACGTCTCGAAGATAGCATCGCGCTGACCACTGCCGGCGAGCAGACCGGTTGCCGGGTCGATACGCACCGTCACCAGTCCTTCCGGCGGTTCCTGCTTGAGTTCTGGCACACCTTCCAAAGCGTAGGCCATGTAGTCGATCCACATCGGCAGCGCTGACCGGCCGCCGGTCTCGCCGCGTCCCAGCGGCTCGAGTCGGTCGAAACCTACCCACGCCGTGGTAACCAGCGCATGATTGTAGCCGGAAAACCAGCCATCCATCTGGTCGTTCGTGGTGCCGGTCTTGCCAGCCAGATCGGATCTGCCCAGCGAACGCGCGCGCGTTCCGGTGCCGCGCTGGATGACGTCACGCATCATCGAGGTCATCAGCCAGACATTGCGCGGCGACAGCGTCTGCGTTGCGGGCAGCACCGGTTCCGCTTCGACAGTTTGTTCAGCGGTGTCGGCAGCCGCCGCCACGGGTTCGGCAACCGGCGCCTGCTCCCCGCCCTGTCCGCACTGCGGGCATGCCACTTCCGGCCGGGCCTGGAAGATCATGGTGCCGTTGGCGTCGCGGATTTCCTTGATGACGTAGGGCTGTATCAGGTATCCACCATTGGCCAGCGCCGCGTAGGCACGGGCCATTTGCAACGGGGTGACAGAGGCGCTGCCCAGCGCCAGTGTCAGGTCCTTCGGCAGCTGGTCCGCTGAAAATCCGAATCGCTCGGCGTATTCCGCAGCATAGGCAGCGCCGATGGAGCGCAATATACGGATCGAGACCAGATTTCTGGACCGGTACAACGCTTCGCGCAAACGTGTCGGACCGTAAAACTGGCCGCTGTAGTTCTCCGGCCGCCAGGTAGACTCCAGCTCGGGATCATCGAACACCACCGGGGCATCATTGATAATACTGGCTGGCGTAAATCCCTTTTCCAGTGCCGCCGAATAGATGATCGGCTTGAAGCTGGAGCCGGGCTGACGTTTCGCCTGGACGACACGATTGAACTTGCTGTAATTGAAGTCGAAGCCCCCGACCAGAGACAGGATGGCGCCGTCGTCGGGCCGCAGCGAGACCAGCGCGCCCTCGACACCCGGCATCTGGGCAAGCTCGTAATGCCCCTCGTCCAGTGCGCGCAGGCGCACGACATCACCAGCCGTCAATATTTCGCCAGCAGTCTTCGGAGCGGTGCCCAGGCTGTTGGCATTGCGGTATGGACGCGCCCAGGACAGCGCATCCCAGTCGAGCGGCAGGCTTTCACCACTGGCCAGCAGCACGGTCGCGGACTGTTCACCAACGACAGTAACCAGTGCAGCTTGCAGCCCACCCAGCGTCGGATGGTCGGCCAACAGGCCCGGCCAGTCTTGCTCCGGGACGCTGTTTAATTCGACGCGAGCCTCGGGCCCGTGGTAACCATGACGCTTGCTGTAATCGAGCAGCGCATTCCGCAACGCCCGGTTGGCGGCTTCCTGGTGGCCGGCATCGATGGTGGTGATGACCTCGAACCCGGAGGTATAGGCTGCCGCATCGAACCGTTTGACGATCTCGCTGCGCACCATTTCGGCCACATAGGGCGCACTGGCCTCGGCGTTGACCGTGTGCGGGGAGGCATCGTCAACCTCGGCAACCGCCGCGGCGTGTGTGGCAGCGTTGATGTAGCCAAGCTGCAGCATGCGGTCCAGGATGTAATTGCGTCGCTCCAGCGCCGCCTGTGGATTGCTGATCGGGTTGACGCGCGAGGGTGCCTTGGGCAGAGCGGCAATCATGGCCATTTGTACCAGGCTGAGCTCGCTGATCCCCTTGCCGTAATAGACGCGGGCGGCCGCCTCCACCCCGTAGGCACGCTGCCCCAGGTAGATCTTGTTTAAGTACAGCTCGAGAATCTCGTCCTTGCTGAGCGAGTCCTCGATTCGGAACGCCAGCAGGATCTCCGTCAGCTTGCGCAGGTAGGTCTTTTCGCTGGAGAGAAAGAAATTGCGCGCCACCTGCATGGTGATGGTGCTGCCGCCCTGGCGTTTCTTGCCGGTGCGGGCCAGCTCCAGGGCGGCACGCATCAATCCCGGAAGGTCCACGCCGGAATGCTCGAAGAAGTGATCATCCTCGGCCGCCAGAAATGCCTTTACCATCAGCGGCGGCACATCAGCGATATGGATGGGCGTGCGGCGCTTGTCACCAAATTCAGCCAGCAGCCGATGGTCATGCGTGTAGACCCGCAAGGGTTCCTGCAAGCGTACGTCCTTCAGCATCTCAATGGAGGGCAGTTGTGGCTCGATCCTGATATAGATGACCGCAGCGACAACCGCCGTCAAAAAAATGCCTGTGAGCAAGAGTGATAGCAGGTACAGACCTGCGCGACGAAAGTTCATTGTGAGTGGCGGAAACCTGTGATCGGGTTCAAAGAATGCAGCGGAATCGAATCATAGATTACAAATTATCCGGTGTGCTGCGTATTTTTACTAAACAAAATTGACGCGTGTCCGATAAGCTGTCTGGTAACACGGCTCTGTCGAACGAATCGTTTAATTACACATTAGTTGACAATCAGTTGGCAATGTCCTCTAATGCGGCGAACTACCTCTGCTGTTCAACAGCGGGTAACTAAAGGGAAATATTGTGCCATTCGCGCAACTATTTAAACGCACCAAACCACCACTCATCGGACTGGACATCAGCTCTACAGCCATCAAGCTGCTGGAACTGAGTCGTAGCGGAAATCGTTTCCGTGTCGAAAGCTACGCCGTTGAGCCTCTGCCACCCAATTCCGTTGTCGAGAAGAATATCACCGACGTCGATGCCGTTGGTGAAGCCGTGCGCCGGGCAGTCAAGCGCTCCGGCACACGCACCACGCACGCCGCGGTCGCCATCGCCGGATCCTCGACCATCACCAAGGTGATTCCGATGCCGGCCGGCCTGAGCGAGGACGACCTGGAAAGTCAGATCAATCTCGAGGCAGACCAGTATGTGCCCTATCCGCTGGAAGAGGTCAATCTCGATTTCGAGGTACTCGGACCGTCGGAGAAGAATCCTGACACCGTAGACGTGCTGCTGGCCGCCTGCCGCAGCGAAAACGTCGATCTGCGCAATGCCGCCGTGGAAACCGGCGGCCTCACGACGCAGATAATGGATGTAGAGTCGTTCGCAAGCGAAAATGCCTTCGCCCTGCTTGCTGACCAGCTGCCTGATCAGGGTGTGGGCACGACCGTTGCCGTTATCGATGTCGGCGCAACCATGACGACCCTCAACGTCATGCACAATCTGAAAAGTGTCTATACCCGCGACACCGTATTCGGCGGCAAGCAGCTCACCGAGGAAATCATGCGCCGTTACGGGCTGTCCTATGAAGAAGCCGGCATGGCCAAGAGACAGGGCGGCTTGCCGGAAAGCTATCTGACCGATGTGCTGGAACCTTTCAAGCAGGCCATGACACAACAGGCCAGCCGGTCATTGCAGTTCTTCTATTCATCCAGTCCGCACAGCAAGGTCGATCACATTGTACTGGCCGGCGGCAGTGCGTCAATTCCCGGCATGGACGAGCTGATCCAGGAAAAGCTGGGTGTTGAGACCACTATCGCCAACCCGTTTGCATCGATGTCGCTGTCAGCACGGGTCAAGCCACAGACGCTGAGCAATGATGCACCTGCCCTGCTGATCGCCTGCGGCCTGGCACTCAGGAGCTTTGACTGATATGGCACATATCAACCTGCTACCCTGGCGCGAAGAGCGCAACAAGCAAAAGCAGCGCGAATTTGCCTTTATTGCAGGCGGCAGCGTTGTAATCGCCGCCCTGATCGTGCTGTTTTCCCACATTCATTTCGATGGCAAGATCGTCACCCAGGATCAGCGCAATGCATTTCTGCAAAACGAAATCAGCGTGCTGGACAAGCGGATCGGCCGCATCAAGGAACTCGAGTCCCTGAAGGACGATCTGCTGGCACGCATGAACGTCATCCAGGAGCTGCAAAGCAGCCGCCCGGAGAGCGTGCACCTGATGGATGAACTGGTCAGATCCATTCCCGAGGGTGTTTACCTGAACTCGTTCGCACAGAAAACGCGCAGTATCGAGATGGCAGGCGTGGCACAGTCGAACGCCCGCGTTTCCGATTACATGCGTAATATTGACAGCTCCGAATGGCTTACCGACCCACGTCTCGGCCTGATCAGGACTACCGAGTCGAATCGTCGTCGCGTAGCGAACTTCACCCTGCAGGGCAGCCAGAAAGCCCGCCCGAATACCGAGCAGGAAAGCAGTACGGACGAGGCGGGGTAATCAATTATGAATCTCAACGAACTTGATTTGACCAATGTTGCGCGCTGGCCTGCCACAGCACAGGCCGTCGTCATACTGCTGCTGATGGCCAGCGTCATCTTCCTGGGATACTGGTTTCATACCAAGGACCAGCTGGTCGTACTTGAAGATGCCGAGAAAAAAGAAGAGAACCTGAAGCTGGTCTTCGAGAAGAAAGCCAAACAGGCGGTCAATCTCGAGGCCTATGAAAAACAGCTGGAGGAAATGCGCGAATCCTTCGGTGCCATGCTGCGCCAGCTGCCGAACGAGACCGAGGTTGCAGACCTGCTGGTTGATGTGTCCCAGACCGGCCTGGCCAGCGGCCTCGAATTCGAGCTGTTCCAGCCGGGGGGAGAAAATCCTCGCGAATTCTACGCCGAGATGCCGATCAATATCCGCGTTATCGGAAACTATCACGAGTTTGGTGATTTTGTCAGTGGCGTTGCGGCCTTGCCCCGCATCGTGACACTTCACAACATAAAAATCGGCCGGGTTAGCGCTACCAGCACCACCCTGGCGATGGACCTGACTGCCAAGACCTACCGTTACCTTGAAGATAACGAGAGGGGCGGGGAGGCTGCACAATGATGGCCGCTTTCAATACCAGAATCTGCCGTATTATCCTGGCAACTGCGGCAACTGCCGGACTTGCCGGCTGCTCGGGCGATCCGACCACAGACTTGATAGATTATGCGGACAAGGTGAAAAGCCAGCAGGTCTCGCGCATCGAACCGCTGCCGGAATTCAGGCCGTATGAGTCATTCATGTACGCGGCATCCGATCTGCGCGATCCCTTTACCATACCAACGTTCACAAACCAGAAGGCGCTGGCACTGCCGACCGCAAGCAATGGCATTACGCCGGACTTCGACCGTCCGCGCGAAC
>JBATJF010000188.1:0-7430 GCA_049668345.1 Gammaproteobacteria bacterium | reverse complement strand
GAAAGTTCTCGTCGGTGAGCTTGGTCTCCTGCAGGCACAGCACATCAGGTTCGGCGGCCGTGAGCCAGTCGAGCATATGCGGCAGGCGCACCTTGAGGGAGTTGACGTTCCAGGTGGCTATTTTCATACAACCGGTCTCACCTTCTCCCTGTACTCGTGCGCGACAAAATCCTACGCTGCCAGTCCGGAGTGTCGCAGCAGGGCGTCGATGGTCGGTTCGCGGCCGCGGAACTCGACGAACAGTTCCATCGGTTCGCGCGAGCCACCCTGTTCGAGGATGCTGCGCATGAACTTCTCGCCGGTTTCGCGGTTGAAGATGCCGCTTTCCTCGAAGGCGGAGAAGGCATCCGCGGACAGCACCTCGGCCCACTTGTAGCTGTAGTAACCTGCGGCATAGCCGCCGCCGAAGATGTGGGTGAAGCTGTTCTCGAAGCGGTTGAACTCGGGCGGCTGCACGACCGCGACGTTCTTGCGCACCTGTTCCAGGGTCTGGCGGATGCGCGCACCCTTCTTCGGGTCGTAGTCGCGGTGTATGTGAAAGTCGAACAGCGCAAACTCGAGCTGTCGCAGCATCTGCATGGCTGACTGGTAGTTCTTCGCGCGCTGCATGCGTTCGTAAAGTTCGGCGGGGATCTTCTCTCCGGTTTTATAGTGTCCCGAGATCAGGTCCAGCGCATCGCGTTCCCAGCACCAGTTTTCCATGAACTGGCTGGGCAGCTCCACCGCGTCCCAGGCCACGCCGCTGATGCCGGAGACGCCGGGGTAGTCGATCTGCGTCAGCATGTGGTGCAGGCCGTGGCCGAACTCGTGGAACAGTGTGATGACTTCCTCGTGGGTAAACAGCGCCGGCTCGTCGCCGATGGGCGGCGAGAAGTTGCAGGTCAGGTAGGCGACCGGCGTCTGCACTCCGCTGGCCGTGCCGCGCCGGCTGATGCATTCGTCCATCCAGGCGCCGCCGCGCTTGTGCGGGCGGGCATACAGGTCGAGGAAGAACTCGCCGCGCACCGTGCCGTGCGCGTCCCTGATGCGGTAGAAGTCGACGGACTCGTGCCAGGTGTCCACGCCGTCCACCGCCTCGATCTGCAGGCCATACAGGTAACCGACGATCGCGAACAGTCCTTCCACCACGCGTGGCTCGGGGAACCAGGGCTTCAGCTCTTCCTGCGAGATGGCGTACTTCTGCTGGCGCAGTTTTTCCGAGTAGTACGGGATGTCCCAGGCCTGCACGTCGTCGTGGCCATGCTCATGGGCGTACTGGTGCACAGCTTCCAGCTCCTGTTCGGCCGCCATATTCGAGCGCTTTGCCAGGTCTTCGAGGAAGCCGATGACCTGGTCGGTGGTGTCCGCCATCTTGGTGGCCAGCGAGCGTTCCGCGTAATTGGCGTACCCGAGCAGGCGCGCAGCCTCGTGACGCAGGCCCATGATCTTTTCCATGGTTGCACCGTTGTCGTACAGGCCCGCGGTGGGACCGAGCTCGGAGGCGCGCGTGACATAGGCGATGTACAGCTCCTTGCGCAGCTCGCGGTCATCGGAGTAGGTCATCACGGGGTAGTAGGACGGGAACTCCAGGGTGAACACCCAGCCGTCCTGGCCGCGCTGCTGTGCGGTCTGCTGTGCCAGCGCACGCGCACTTTCCGGCAGGCCGGCGAGCTGTGCCTCGCTGGTGATGTGCTTGTGCCAGGCGTTGGTTGCATCCAGCACGTTGTCGCTGTATTTCGAGGCCAGCCTGGAGAGTTCCTGCATGATCTCCTTGAAACGATCGCGCCTGGCTGCGTCGAGCTCGATGCCGGACAGGCGGAAATCGCGCAGGGCGTTGTCGATGACCTTCTTCTGCGCGGTGTTGAGACGCCGGTATTCGTCGCCGTCGGCGATCTGCCGGAAGGCCTGGTACAGGCCCTCGTGCTGGCCGAGTTCGGTGCCGTACTCGCTCAGCAGCGGCAGGCATTCGTTGTAGACGTTGCGCAGTGCCCCCGTGTTGACGACCGCATTCATGTGGCTGACCGGCGACCAGGCACGGTTGATGCGGTCATCCATTTCATCCAGCGGTTCCACCAGGTTGTCCCAGGTGTAGGTCGTGTTAGCGGCAAGCAGCTGCTCGACCAGCGCGCGACCCTCGGCGAGCAGCCCGCCGATGGCGGGTTTCACGTGTTCCGGCCTGATCTCGGAAAAATGCGGCAGGCCGTCGGTGATCAGCAGGGGGTTGGACATTCCTTGTGTTCCTCTCGGGTTCTGTACTGAAGATTACTCTAGCATGGGTGCCTTGCAACCGCATGTTGAATCCCTGTAACGTCTCCGGTCAATACGGGCCGGCCAGCCGGCGATTAACCCTGACAAGCGAGGTGATTTGTGACGGTTCGGAGCTTCGAGAACATTGCGCCGCGGATTGCGGCCAGCGCCTATGTCGACGAGTCTGCGCTGGTGATCGGTGACGTGACCCTGGCTGAGGATGTCTCGCTCTGGCCGAACGTGGTGGCGCGCGGCGATGTCAACTCGATCCGGGTCGGGGCGCGCACCAACATCCAGGACGGCACCATCCTGCACGTCAGTCACGACAGCGAGTTTGCTCCCGGCGGCTTTCCGCTGCAGATCGGCGCCGACATTACGGTCGGCCACCAGGCGATCCTGCACGGCTGCACCGTCGAGGACCGCTGCCTGATCGGCATGGCGGCGACTATCATGGACGGCGCCATTGTGCGTTCCGGTGCCATCGTCGGTGCCGGCAGTCTGGTGCCGCCCGGCCACGACCTGGACGGCGGCTACCTGTGGGTCGGTTCACCGGCGCGCCGGGTGCGTGAACTGCGCGAGAGCGAAGTCGCCTTTCTCAACTACTCGGCGGGGCACTATGTCGAGCTCAAGAACCGGCACATGTCTGCAACAAAATAAGATCGCCATAGTGGACATTGTACTTGCCGGAATTTTCCGGGTATGAGGGATTTGACCCGGTTATGGGCGGATACCGGAACCTGCGAAAGACATTTTCAGTCCTGCAGTATCTACGGGTGACCGGGATTTAATTAGAAACAGGCATTCCGCACACACAAAAAACCCCGCCGAAGCGGGGTTCCTTTTATCGGATTATCCGATGCGGTCCTGTCAGGAGGTAACGTTACTTGCCTGCAGACCCTTGGGGCCACGTTCTACCTCGAAGTTGACCGACTGGCCTTCTGCCAGGGTCTTGAAGCCATCGCCCTGGATCGCGTTGAAATGTACGAATACATCCTCACCACCATCTGATGGTGAAATAAATCCAAAACCTTTGGCTTCGTTAAACCACTTTACTGTACCTGTAGGCATATCACTTTTACCTTGAATAAATTAAACAACCGGGTGTCGCATACAGGTAATGAATCGGGAAATTCAGGGGGTAACACGGAGGGAACGACCAAAACCGCCAATCACAGAATCTGTAGCTAAGGCAACTTTATATGAATATTTCCAGAGTAGCCAGTAATATAACTAATATATATCAAGATATGGCGCAATATTAATGCAACAGGCCGGTGCTAGTGCCAACTGTGTCCGCAATCTTGCTATTGCCATTCCCGCGCAGGCGGGATTCCAGCCATCATTCGACCACGGGTCTCTGGACATGCCCGGCTAACTAAACAGCGTATTTCCGGCCATCCGGACTGAAACGCTGTAGCTCTCCTCTGGGTCGTTCTTTCTCGTTAAGCAATTGTTTATACAAGATGCGGCTGAAGGTCCGGGTTTTGCCGGAAGTGCGCATCCAGAAAATTTTAACCTGGATACGAGTGTCAGCGCGTTTCTGGCTCATTTTGAACTTTCAGCAAATTGGAAAACAGCTCTCGCCCCGAGGGCGCTGCTATTCCGGGCTGGTTTCTTCTTCAAGCGATTTCCTGCTTTCGCGAGGCCTGCCGGAAAGGAAAGGCAGTATGGTGTGTGCGGGGTGAACCGGCGTGCTGTCGCCGGACACATGCATTACCTGTGCAGGGTGTGGTATCCAATCTCGTCCAGTTCCACCCTGTCGGCATTTCGACGCCCGGATGTCGTGCGGCGTTCCTGGGTGACGTAATCCGGAGGAATACTTCTGTATCTGCCATAGTGATTGCGCCGTTCGTCATCGCGGCGGTCGTTGTAGTGAACATAATGGCATTGGCAGGAATCTGCGGTACATCCTTGCAAGCGCAGGACGGGTGCCTCGGTTGACAGGAACCGCTTGCCTTCCAGGTGCTTCACCGCTGCGCACGGGCGATCACCGTGAACGATGGAAACGCTGTGATAAGCGCTGGAATCACGGGCAGCTGCAATACGGGAGGCTGGTTTATACCTGTTGCGATGCTTCCATAGCCAGAACACGATCGCACAAACCACCGTCATCAAAAGAAGCCAGTAAGTCATAACTGCGAGAGGGACTTTGCCTCATTGCCTTGGTGGACATGTCCGGTATCCGCGGTGCTGTTACCGCTAACTCTTCGAATCTTTTGCCGGCATCAACCCGGCCTGTTCGTGACCTGAACAGGCGTATTTCCCGTGTGCCGGCAGTTTGTCGCAAAAAAGAGTATTTCAGAAGCTGTCGTGGATCAATAAACCGATCGAATTAATACGTATGCATTAGATTGCGTTGGGCGCCACAATCTGAATTGACACCCTGCAGTTACATGGCCCCCGTTTACAAAGAAATCCCTGGCAGGCGTCCAGAACACCCGGGGCGGCGAGTCGCCGGACTGGATTGGCATAGGTGTTTCGGCCTGGCAATACACGCCGGGTGAACAGTCAGTGCGAGCCCTTCATTACGTATCCCGCCGGATTTGTTCCATCAACCCGCGTGTGGTCGAATACCGGCGGGCTTTCATCGCCGTAGTACTGGATATATTTCTCCCAGTCGTTCAGCTTTGCCATGTCGCGTGCATCGCCCCGGCGCGCGAGACGCTGTCTGCGGGTCACGGGGTCACACTGCACGTAATGCACTTCAATTGAAGCGCCAAGCGTCAGGGTGAGTTGGGACGGCCAGCCCGGATCCCTGATTTCCCGGGTAAAGGGGCCAACGATGACCACGTCCTGGCAAGACAGGTTTTCCCGGGCGATGTCGAACAGGGTTTCGTAGACGGGGTCGCGGAAGGTGCGCTTGAAGTAGTCGGAATCACGGTCATCCGCGCTGTGCCCGGACTGGTCAAGCGCGACACGCACCAGCCGTTCGGTTACCGTGTCGATGTCCAGCAGGGTCGCGTGCCTGGCGGCCGCAAGTTGCCTGGCGTAGGTCGTTTTACCCGCGCCCGGGCTGCCGCAAACGATGAAAGTTGTGTGCATGCCGGTGCTTTACCAATAAATTTCAGTCTTGCATTACGGGTACAAGCCACGGTCCGTGCCACGCGATTTGACAGTGTGCCTCTGCAAGCTGTGCGCCTCTCGGCAACTGCTCCTTGCGTTGCCCTACCTCCTGCATGTCCAGGCCAGCTTCTCGACCGGTTCCCGGTCTCACCTTCTCCCTGTAGTCGTGCGCGAGGCGATACATGCACTCTGTCCCCGCTGTCCCCGGTGGCAAGGATGCTATCCGCTTCGTAATGCCGCAATGACCGGCGCGGTCTCCGGCCTTACCTTGCGCCACAGGTAAAAGGATTCCGCGGCCTGTTCCACCAGCATGCCGAGGCCATCCATGACGTGCTGTGCGCCGCGCTGCTGCCCCCAGCGCATGAACGCGGTCGGCTCGCTGCCATACACCATGTCGTAACACCACGTGGTACTGCTGACCACTTCGTCGGACAGTGCCGGGACGACGCCGGTCAGGCTGGCGGCAGTGGCGTTTATGATGAGATCGAAAGCCTGGCCCTCGATCGCATCCAGACCGCAACCCTCGATATGCCCCAGCGTGCAGAAGTGTCGCGCCAGCTCAACGGCCTTGTCCGCGGTACGGTTGGCAATCACCAGCAGGCGGGGTTGTTCATCGAGCAGTGGTTCGATGACGCCGCGGGCGGCGCCACCGGCACCGACCAGCAGGACGCGCCGGCCCGCCAGCACCGCGCCGTGGTTGATGCGCAGGTCACGCACCAGTCCGAAGCCGTCGGTGTTGTCGCCGTGGTGTTTGCCGTCTGCATGCAACACCAGCGTATTCACCGCGCCGGCGCGTTCCGCGCGTGCACTGCGGGTGGCGGCCAGTTGCCAGGCCTGTTCCTTGAACGGCACGGTGATGTTGAGCCCCTTGCCGCCAAAATCCATGAAGTCGGCCACCGCTTTGGGAAAGCCGCCCAGTGCAACCAGGATGGCTATATAGTCGAGCGCCTCGCCGGTCTGTTGCGCGAACAGGCTGTGGATGCGCGGCGACTTGCTGTGGGCAATGGGATTGCCCATGACGGCATAGTGGTCGGTCATGGTGACATTTGCCCGGAGCGCCACCTATTCCGCGAGCCAGCGTGCGGCGTCCAGGGCGTAATAACTCAGGATGGCATCGGCGCCGGCTCGCTTGATGCACAACAGGGATTCCATGACCACGGCACGCTCGTTCAGCCAGCCGTTCTGCGCGGCGGCCTTGAGCATGGCGTATTCGCCGCTGACCTGGTAGGCGAACACGGGCACACCGAAGTTGTCCTTTACGCGGCGCACGATATCGAGGTATGGCAGGCCGGGCTTGACCATTACCATGTCGGCGCCCTCCTCCAGGTCAAGCGCCACTTCGTGCAGTGCCTCGTCGCTGTTGGCCGGGTCCATCTGGTAGCTGTACTTGTCGCCGCCGGCGAGATTGGCGGCCGAGCCAACGGCATCGCGGAACGGTCCGTAGAAGCTGGAGGCGTACTTGGCGGCATAGGCGAGGATGCGGGTATTGCGCTGCCCGGCCTGTTCGAGAGCATTGCGCACGGCGCCGATGCGGCCGTCCATCATGTCGGATGGCGCGACGATGTCGGCGCCGGCTGCGGCGTGCGACAGCGCCTGCTTGACCAGCACCTCGACGGTTTCGTCGTTGAGTACGTAGCCCTGTGTATCGATCAGGCCGTCCTGACCATGCGTGGTAAACGGATCGAGCGCGACGTCGGTGATTACGCCCAGGTCCGGCACGGCCGCCTTGAGCGCACGCACCGCGCGCTGCGCCAGTCCCTCAGGGTTGAAGGCCTCGCGCGCATCTTCGGATTTTTTCTCCACCGGCGTAACCGGAAACAGCGCCACGGCAGGTATGCCCAGGGCGTGTATCTCGTGAGCCAGGTCGGCCAGCGCGTCGATGCTCAGGCGTTCGATGCCGGGCATGGAGTCCACTGTTTCGCGCCGGTCCCTGCCTTCCAGGATAAAGACCGGGTAGATGAGGTCGGCGCTGGTCAGCGCCGTTTCCTGCATCAGGCGCCGTGAAAAGCGGTCACGGCGCATGCGCCGCATGCGGGTGACGGGATAGCGGCCACGGTTTGTCGTGTAATCACTCACTTTGCTGCTCCTGCTGGGTCACCGGGAGAGTGTACAGCGCATCACGGTCGCGGTCAGTCCCCTGA
>JBATJF010000187.1:0-2237 GCA_049668345.1 Gammaproteobacteria bacterium | reverse complement strand
GCCGGCATGGCCGTTTCGGAAATGGTGTCGTCGAATGCACTGCTGTGGGGCAGCGCCAAGACGCGCCGTCGCATCGATCACTGCGGGGAACCCGCGCCGGTGTCGGTGCAGATCGCCGGGGCCGATCCTGACAGGATGGCAGACGCGGCACGTTTCAACGTGGATCACGGGGCACAGATCATCGATATCAACATGGGGTGTCCGGCCAGGAAGGTCTGCAATGTCATGGCCGGTTCGGCCCTGCTGCAGGACGAGTCGCTGGTGGGACGCATCCTCGACGCCGTGGTGCGGGCCGTCGATGTGCCGGTCACACTGAAGATACGCACCGGCTGGGACCCCGAACACAAAAACGGCCTGCGCGTGGCGCACATCGCCGGGCAGGCCGGTATCCAGGCACTCGCGGTGCATGGCCGCACCCGTGCCTGCGGCTATCGCGGCGCGGCCGAGCACGACACGGTGCGCGCCATCAAGGCCGCGATCACCCTCCCGGTCATCGCCAATGGCGATATCACCACGCCGGAACGGGCGGTCGAGGTGCTGCGCCACACCGGTGCCGACGCCGTCATGATCGGCCGCGCGGCACAGGGCCGGCCCTGGATCTTTCGCGAAATCAGTCATTTCATGCAGACCGGCCGGCGCCTGCCGGAACCCGGACCGGCGGAAATCTGCCGTATTCTGACCGGGCATCTCGAAAACCTGTATGCCTTCTACGGCGAATACACCGGTGTACGCGTGGCACGCAAGCATATCGCCTGGTACAGCAAGGGCCAGCGTGACGGCAACACCTTCCGCGAGCAGGTCAACCGGCTGGAAAGCGCGGCTGCGCAACTGCAGTTCGTGCGCGACTTCTTCGCCCGGCTCGCCGACCGGCAGGAACTGGCGGCATGATGGCGCAGACACGGCGCGAGCGCCGCAAGCAGCCGATCCGCCGCAGTGTGACCTCGGCCATCGAGCTCTACCTGGGTGACCTGAACGGCCACAAGGTGAGCGACCTGTACCACACCGTGCTCAACGAGGTGGAACCCGCCCTGCTCAACGTCGTCATGCATCACGTGGACGGCAACCAGAGCCAGGCCGCGGAGATGCTCGGTATCAGCCGCGGCACGCTGCGCAAGAAACTCAAGCAATACAACCTGGAACACTGTACGTTGTGATCACGCGCGCGATTATCAGCGTTTCCGACAAGAGCGGGGTGGTCGACTTCGCACGCGAGCTGCATGCCCTCGGTGTGGAGATCCTGTCCACCGGCGGCACCGCGAGGCTGCTGTCCGAGGCAGGCGTTGCCGTCGTCGAGGTGTCCGACTTCACCGGTTTTCCGGAGATGATGGACGGCCGCGTCAAGACCCTGCATCCCCGGATTCACGGCGGCATACTCGGGCGCCGCGGCACCGACGAGGCGGTGATGGCCGCCAACGGCATCCTGCCCATCGACCTGGTGGTGGTGAATCTCTATCCGTTCGAGCAGACCGTGGCGCGTCCCGACTGCGCTCTGCCCCTGGCGATCGAGAACATCGACATCGGCGGGCCGACACTGCTGCGCGCCGCAGCCAAGAACCATGCCGCGGTCACCGTGCTGGTCGAGAATGCGGACTTTTCGCTGGTGCTCGAGGAAATGCGCGCCAACGGCAATGTCGTGTCCGCCGCCACGCGCTACCGGCTGGCCGTGAAGACCTTCGAGCACACGGCGCGTTACGACGGCGCGATTGCCAATTATCTCGGTGCGGTCGATGCCGCGGGCGAGCGCTCGGAATTCCCGCACACCCTGAACCTGCAATACCGGAAGGCGCAGACCATGCGTTATGGCGAGAACCCGCACCAGCGCGCCGCATTCTATGTCGAGCACGAGCCGCGCGAGGCCTCGGTCGCCACCGCCCACCAGCTGCAGGGCAAGGAATTGTCCTACAACAACGTGGCGGACACGGATGCCGCGCTGGAATGCGTGAAATCCTTCACCGAGGGGGCGGCCTGTGTCATCGTCAAGCACGCCAACCCCTGCGGCGTGGCGCTGGGTGCCAGCCCGCTCGAGGCCTACGACCGCGCCTTCAAAACCGACCCGACCTCGGCGTTCGGTGGCATCATCGCCTTCAACCGCGCGCTGGATGCGGCCACCGCCGCCGCGATCATCGAGCGCCAGTTCGTCGAGGTGATCATTGCGCCGGCCGTCGCCCCGGATGCACTGCCGGTGCTGGCCGAAAAGAAGAACGTGCGTGTACTGGAGTGCGGTACCTGGTCCGACA
>JBATJF010000186.1:0-12961 GCA_049668345.1 Gammaproteobacteria bacterium | reverse complement strand
GCCTGGTGGTGCGTCTGCAGGCGCGCTGGCACTGGGCACTGGCCGCCGTGGTACTGACGATCGCCGCGGCGTTTGCCGGCTATCAATGGGGACTGCCGGCCGCCGCCGGCTGGGTCGCCGAACGCCTGCCGGAACGGCTGCTGGCCGGCATGGGCGAATCGACTCTGGCCATCCTCGACGAACACGTATTCGAGACCAGCGGACTGCCGGAGGACCGTCAGGCACAGCTCGGCACCGGCTTCGCCCGGCTGACACCGCCAACCGACGCCACGCCCGCGCACCGCATCGTGTTCCGTGACGGCGGCGCGATCGGCGCCAACGCCTTCGCCCTCCCCGACGGCACCATCGTGGTCACCGACCAGCTGGTGGCCCTGGCCGAACATGACGATGAGATCCTCGGCGTGCTCGCGCACGAACTCGGCCACCTCGATCGCCGCCACAGCCTGCGCATGCTCATCCAGGGATCCATCGTCGGTTTCATGGTGAGCTGGTACCTGGGCGACGTGAGCAGCGTCGCCGCCGGCCTGCCCGGTGCCCTGCTGCAGGCGCGCTACTCGCGCGACTTCGAACGCGAGGCCGACGATTACGCACTGGGCATGCTGAAGGCGAATGACCTGCCGCCCGCGGCACTGGCAGACATACTGGCGCGCATGCAGGCGGAAAGCGACTGCGCCAACGGGACGGGCAGCGGCCCGTTCCGCGACTATCTCGGCAGCCATCCCGCGACCGGAGAGCGGATCATACGGCTGGGCGGCACCCCGCGGGTCTCGCCCTGTACTCGCGTCCCCGGCACAGCTCAGTGCAGCGGTTCGAACAATGATTACCTGGCCACCTTTCCCGAGGTGCACGGCTCGCATTGCGCGCAACCCCATGCAGACAGGAATTCGCTGGCCAGGGCACTCGGGCAGGACGCGAGACTGACCGCCTCGACGGCATACAGGCTCTGAAAAACGCCACGACACAACGACAGGATAGCTGCGCATGAACGTTCTCAACATCCATGAACGCGTTCTCGACGCGGCACCGGAACAGGTCGGCGCCCTGCTCGACTCCCTGGCCTCGCCCGCGGACCGGCTGTGGGCCTGGCACACCTGGCCGCGCATGGCCTTCGACCGTCCGCTCGCGGTCGGTGCCGACGGCGGCCATGGCCCGATCCGGTATATTGTCGTGGCGTACACGCCGGGCAGGTCGATCCGGTTCCGCTTCACCGGCCCGGCCGGTTTCGACGGCTGGCACGGCTTTGAAGTCATACAGGATGGTGCACAAACCCTCCTCAGGCATACAGTGAAAATGAGGACGCACGGTCGCGCCCTGCTGACCTGGCCGCTGGTCTACCGGCCGATGCACGACGCCCTGCTGGAGGATACACTCACTGTCGCGCAGGCTTCACCCGGTCTGACGCCTGTCATCGCGCCGTGGTCAGCCCGGGTGAAGCTGCTGCGCTGGCTGGTCACGGGCGGCAAGGCACGCAAGCAGTCAATCCGCCGTGAGTCCTGACCCGCGCCACGGCAGCCCGTCTCCTGGAAGCGAAAGGCACATGCATAAAAAAGCCACAATCTCATGGCGGAGCTGAGTCAGTATCCGCAAGAAGCCACGCTGCGCGATGGCACCGCAGCGCACATCCGTCTCATCCGTCCGGATGACAAGCAGCAATTGCTGGACGGGTTTCATCACCTGACCGGCAAGTCGGTGTATTACCGCTTCCTCGGTGCCAGGCCGGATCTGACAGAACCCGAATTGAGGTATTTCACGGAAATCGACTTCGTGCATCACGTCGCACTGGTTGTCGCCATAACAGGCACTACAACAGAGCGGCCGGTCGGCGTCGGCAGGTATATCGAGTTTAAAGACGATACCGCGGAACGTATCGCCGAGATTGCGTTTGCCGTGGCTGACGAATATCAGCACATCGGCGTCGGCACGCTGCTGTTCGAGCACATCGTCAGCCTCGCACAGCAAAACGGCATAGCCAGGCTGGTGGCGGATGTATTGCCCGGCAACAGGTACATGCTGGACATCCTCAGGCACAGTGGATTGAACATCAAAAGCGCCACCCAGGCGGGCGTGATACATATTGAAATCCCCATTGCAGACCAGGGCTTCATCCGGCATTACCCGGTTTGACCGGCAGTCATGGCAGGAACAGTGTGGTGCCTGGCCCTGTTTTTTCCTAGAATCAGGCTGCCAGCCGGTCAGTAATCAGGATATCCAGAATGACAAGCAGATCCCGGACAGTGCCAGCACTACTACTGGGCCTGTACTGCCTGCTGCAGGCCGGTACAGCATCCGGTGATCACGACGGCGATATCAACATCGATGGCACGGTCAATATCGTCGACCTGTTATGGGCACAGCAGACCCTGCTCGGCAGCCGCGCCCTGGGCCCGGCGCAGACACTGCATGCTGATGTAGCGCCGCTGGTGGCCGGCATACCGGCGCCGGACGGCGCGTTCAATACGGGTGACCTCACGGTCATCCTGCGCATCGCGCTTGGCGACCTGGGGCTGCTGAAACCCGCCTGGCCGGGCAACCAGTTCAACATCGGCGATTCGATCGGCGAGGGCGAGGCGGCGTATAACGATATTGGCAACGCGAACCATGAGACCGTCTGGTCGACCGGCTATGACGCGGGCGACAGCGTCGCAAGCCTGAACGAACGCATCGAGGCCCTGGTATCCGCCTATTACCATGAAAATACTGCCGGCGGCCGCGATGCGGTCTTCAACCGCGCGCTGAGCGGCGCGGTCATGGCCGGTTTCGCGTCACAGGCGCAGGGCGTGGTCACGGCCGCGGCACAGACCCCCACGGCCGATGCCGGCATGGTGACCGTCCTGCTCGGCAACAACGATGTATGCGCCTCCAGCATGGCGAACATGACCGCCCCTGCACTGTTCGAGGCGCAATACCGCGCCGGCCTCGATGTGCTGGCGGCCAGCGATGCGACCCGTAATGCCCGCATCCACGTCTCCGGCATCCCGGCCATCTACTGGCTGTGGAATGCCCGGTTCAGCAATTTCTGGTGCCGCGTCTTTGCGTGGCCGTTCGTCCCCTGCGAGAACCTGCTCGACAACCCCGGGGACGACTGCGTGCACGCGGTATCCCGGCAGGACCCGGACACCGTGTACCCCGGTGACGGAACGAATTGCCAGCGCCGCAAGGCATTCCACCGGATCGTCCGTGATGACTACAACACCGTCCTGCGTGATGTGCTGGAGGAATACCGGCAGGCCGGCGCCCTGCCCAACGCCGCCTACACCGATGTGTATGATGTCCGTTTCGATGCCGGACATGTGAACAGTGGTGATTGCTTCCATCCCAGCGTGGCAGGACACGCGCTGCTGGCGCAAGAGGAATGGCTCAGGACACCCTGGGGGCAGCCATGACCAATGGCGTGAAGACCGGCACGCAGCAGCCCTGCAGACTGCACGGCCGGCGGCTCGGAGAAAACGATGCAGACCGTGACTGAGAAGTTAGTGGCCCTGTTGCTTGCCGGCCTGCTCTGCACCAGTGCTCTGGCGGCCGGCCCGTTCCACAGCACCCCGCTGGGGGCACGTTACCAGGACCTGCAGCCAGGCAGCGGCGCCGTTGCCGCGCCGGGCGATCTGGTCACCCTGCACTTCATCGGCTGGCTGGATGACCGGGGCCGCCAGGGCAAGGAACTTTACAACACGCGCCGCGAGGGCCACACGGTCCGCTTCGTGGTCGGCACCGACCGGGTCATGCCTGGCTGGAGCGAGGGCGTGACGGGCATGCAGCCGGGCGGCAGGCGGCTGGTGCTGCTGCCACCCGCCCTCGGCTACGGCGCGCGCGCCGTGGACAAGGTCATACCCGCCAACGCCAGCCTGATGTTCATGATCGAACTGCTCGACGTACAACCGGGCGCGGCGGATCAATAGCCACAGTGGCACGCACCGGCATGATCAGGCTTCAAAAATCCCTGGCTGCGTGGGGAACCCCCGGCTTCGAGGCAATCCTCGGGCAGGAACTCGCCGGGCTCGGTATCGAACAACTCCCGCTGCAGCAGGGTCTCGGCGGCAGCAGCTACGCCACCGACCGACCGCCGCAGGTGATGATTATCAGTTCATCGGAAAGCCAAGGCGGAATACGCATCAAGGCGGGAATTTTCTACACCGGCATCATCGCCGGATGCAGCTGCGCCGACGACCCCACCCCGGTCGAGGAACAGGCAGAGTACTGCGTGATACGGGTTGACATCGACACCACAACAGGCGCCGCGACCATCACGCTGGCCGAGGACGAGTGAACCCGCTCGAACCGGGTCAGCAGCACGATTGCCGGCAGGAATAACACATCGCCCTGCAAGCCGGAAAGCACGCGCCTGCAGGTGGCGCGCTTCGATTGAAGCAGCTCGCAGGCTCACCGCATCCTGCGCATACTGTCAAAACACCGGGTCTTCCCCGGATTGAGTGAGTAACACATCAATTCAGACGAGACATATTGCTTCTGATGGCAAGATTGTTGGCCGAATAAATTCGGCCCTACTCAATCAGAGCTGTAGGGTCGAATTCATTCGACCAGCGGTGTTTCATCCGGGCAGGCGTGCTGCGGTGATATCGATGAACAAAGGATGACGACCGCGGGTAACCTTGTACATGGCCCAGGCCGGTTTCTCGACCGGTTCCCGGTCTCACCTTCTCCTGAACATCGCGCGATAGATAATGGCCACGGAATCCACGGAACAACACGGAAAAAATAAAAGCCGGGCGTAGGGTGCGTTTTACGCACCGGGCATGGTGCACAAAGTGCACCCTACACCCTCTATTGAGGGCAGGAGCGCATCTCATGCGCGATGCGACATTTAACATGAGCGCGGGTGGAATCCGCTCCTGCAGGAATAGCGAAACCGGCGGCACTCAGTCCTCCAGGCCCGCGGCCGCCGCATCGAGGTAGACATCCACACCGTGCCGCCCGTGTAAATGTGCTACCGGCAGGTCCTCGCCACGGCGCCAGCGCTCGACAGCAGCGCGCTTGCCGCCGCCGGTCACCAGCACCAGTACGGTCTCGGCGTCGTTCAGCGCCGCCAGGCCCAGGCTGACCCGGTCCGGCGGTGGCTTGGGTGCATCATGCACCGCGTGCACCAGCTCACCTTGCGGATGTACCTGGCCCGGAAACAGACTGGCGGTGTGGCCATCCTCACCCATGCCGAGCAATACCAGGTCGAACGGCAAAGCGGCACGCACCGGCGCGCGGTAGGCCTCGGCCGCGACCACGGCGCCCCGCTCTGCCGGGACGGGATGGATATTGCCGGGCGGGATCGGCACCCGCGCAAGCCAGGCTTGCGCTGCCATGACGCTGTTGCGCTCCGGGCTGTCCGCAGGCAGGCAGCGTTCATCGCCGAAATATACCAGCCAGTGTGCCCAGTCGGCGTCGGCTGCAGCCAGGCGCCGGTACACGGCGGCCGGCGTACGTCCGCCAGCCAGCACGACGCGGAATCTGCCGTGGTCGGCAATCGACGCCGCGGCCCGTGCCAGGATGCGTTGCGCGACCACCTCTTCCAGCCGGTCGACACTCGGCAGCACGTGCCAGTTCGCCGCAGTCCTGCCGGGCAACTTGAGACTCACTGCTGACATCGCTTGCAGGGCCGCCAGGCACGGCCGTCGCGCCTCAGCAGCTCGTCCGCAGCCGGCGGGCCCCAGCTACCGGCGGCATAGTTGGGAAAATCGCGTGGCGGCAGCGCCGACCACACGTCGAGCACCGGCTCCACCAGCGCCCAGCTCGCCTCGATGTGATCGGCGCGCTTGAACAGTGTCGAGTCGCCGGTCATGACATCGTGGATCAGCGTTTCGTAACCGTTGCTGGGCTTGTTCTCGAAGTGGTCCTCGTAGCGGAAATTCATGTCCACCGTGCCCAGGTGCGTGCTGTGTCCCGGGATCTTGGCATTGAAGCTCATGCCGATGCCCTCGTTCGGCTGGATACGCAGCACCAGGCAGTTGGCCGGCACATTCTCGCGCGTCAGCAGCGAATCACGGAACATCACATTAGGCGCATGATTGAACTGGATCACCACTTCCGTGAAACGTCCCGGCAGGTACTTGCCGGTGCGCAGGTAGAAGGGCACACCGGCCCAGCGCCAGGAATCGATGTTCAGCTTGAGCGCGGCATAGGTCTCGGTGTTCGAATGCGGCGCGACCCTGGGTTCTTCACGATAGGCAGGCACCATGCGCCCGTCGGGCAGGCGGCCGGCCGCATACTGGCCGCGCACGGCATGGGTCAGTACATCGTCCGGCACGAACGGCTGAATGGCGCGCAGCACCTTGACCTGCTCGTCGCGAATGGCGTCAGCATCGAAAGAGTTGGACGGTTCCATCGCAATCACCGAGAGCAGTGCCAGCAGGTGATTCGGCACCATGTCGCGCAGCGCACCGGCCTGGTCGTAATAGTTGCCGCGCGTCTCGACGCCAATGGATTCAGACACCGTGATCTGTACGTGGTCGACATAGCGCCGGTTCCAGATCGGCTCGACGGTGGCATTGGCGAAACGGTAGGCGAGGATATTCTGCACCGATTCCTTGCCGAGGTAGTGATCGATGCGGTAGATCTGGTGCTCGGCCATCACCGTGTGCAGCGCGCGGTTCATTTCACGCGCCGAGGCCAGGTCATGCCCGAATGGTTTCTCGATCACCACCCGCCGCCAGTGTCCGGCCTCTTCCTGCAACAGCCCGGCACTGCCGAGCAGGCCGGCTATCACATCGAAGAAGCGCGGCGGGGTCGCGAAATAGAACAGGTAATTCGGTGCAATATCGCGTGCGGCCACCAGTTTGCCAAGCCGCCCGGCCAGGCGCGGGTACAGCTCCGGATCGGAAAAATCCCCGGACTCGAACTGCAGGCAACCCAGCAGGCGCTGCCAGAGTGCTTCGTCGATGTCTTCGCCGATGAATTCCCTGCCGTTCATCTCGATATGTGCGCGGTAGCCATCGTCGTCGGTGTCCCTGCGGTCCACGCCGAGCACGGCAAAGGTCTCCGGCAGGAGGCCGTCGCGGCACAGGTAGTAGATGGCCGGAATCAGCTTGCGCCGGGTCAGGTCCCCGCCGGCGCCGAAGATCACCATGACACTGGGGGACGCCGTGTCGACCTCACTCACAAATCACCTCTCACGATTCACGCCTCACGCCTCACGTCTCACGTCTCACGTTTCTCATGATGCCCGCCGAAACCGAAGCGCATGGCGGACAGCACCTTGTCGGCGAAGTCCGATTCGCCGCGCGAGGTGAAACGGTCGTACAGCGCCATGGTCAGCACGCGTGCCGGCGCGCCGCACTCGATGGCGGCGATGCTGGTCCAGCGGCCCTCGCCGGAATCGGACACGTGACCGCTGAACTCCGCCAGGTCGGGGCTGCGCTGCAGCGCCTCTGCGGTGAGATCCAGCAACCACGAGCTGACCACGCTGCCACGCCGCCACAGCTCGGTCACCGCGGCAAGGTCGATATCGTAGCGGAACGCGTCCGGGTCGCGCAGCGGCGTGGTCTCGGCGTCCTCGGCATGCCCGTCGTTGCCGACATTGGCATGCGCCAGGATGTTGAGACCCTCGGCATAGGCTGCCATCAGGCCGTACTCGATGCCGTTATGCACCATTTTCACGAAGTGCCCGGCGCCGGCCGGACCACAGTGCAGGTAGCCCTGTTCGGCGCGCGCCGGCGGGCCGCTGCGGCCCTGCGTGCGCGGGATGTCGCCGACACCCGGCGCCAGCGTGGAAAACAGCGGCTCGAGGTGCGCGACGATGTCCGGCTCGCCGCCAATCATCAGGCAATAGCCCCGTTCCAGGCCCCACACACCGCCACTGGTGCCGACGTCGAGATAATGGATACCGCGTGCCTGCAACTGGGCGGCGCGCGTGATGTCGTCACGGTAATAAGAATTACCGCCGTCGATCAGGATATCACCCGCCTCGAGCTGTGGCGCCAGCTCGTCGATCACGCGGTCGACCACGGCGGCCGGCACCATCAGCCAGATCGCGCGCGGCGTATCGAGGCTGGCGATAAAGCCGTCGAGATTGGTGGTGCCGAACGCGCCTTGTGCCTCCAGGCCACTCACCGCCTCCGGGTTGCGGTCGTAGACCACGCATTCGTGCCCGGCACGCATCAGGCGCTGAACCATATTGGCGCCCATACGCCCGAGGCCGATCATTCCCAGTTGCATTATTGTCCCCTGTTGTTACCGATGCAGCTCACACGATACAGCCTGTCCGCAAATTCCGAAAGCTGGATTATGGCCACGGAATCTCACGGAAAGACACGGAATTATCATGATCACATCCGTATTCTCCGGTGATTAATGCGGCATTAATGCTGCCGGTTATTATGGCCACGGAAGCCACGGAGTGATGTCAGGCGACCGTAGTGAATTCTCTGCTTCTTCATCGCGTTCATTCGCATGACCAGATACACAGCGTTTCCTGAATAGCCATGGAAACAAACGGAATGAATCCGGATTTTTCCGTATTCTTCCGTGGCCATTCTACTGCTCACGTCTCACCCCATGGTGCATGGAGTGCTCCCTGCATGTTTTGCGTGTGTTTCCGTGGCGATTTTTTCAAGGTGGCCCTGATTATCCCGTCATTGCGAGGAACGCTGTAACGAAGCAATCTCCGGCCGACTGATCATGGATTCGAAAGATTGCTTCGCTCCGCTCGCAATGGCGGGGCATAGAGTCATAGAGGTTCCTGACGTCATTCCGTGTTCTTCCGTGGGTTCCGTGGCCATTCTACTGTTCACGTCTCACGTCTCACCCAATGGTGCACGGAGTGCATCCTGCATGATTTCCGTGTTCTTCCGTGGATTCCGTGGCCATTTATATCGGTTTAAAACGGATAACCCGCTGGATGGCGCTTGCAGGTCCGGCTCAGACGCCCCCGCTGTGCACGGTCTCGTAGTAGATTTTCTCCAGTTCGCGCTTGTGCTTGGTCTCCTCGATGGCGAGGAACTCGAACAGGTCGTGGATCGGGCCCGATTCGGTATTATTGGCGAGGTCTCGATACTGCTCCATCGCGGCATGCTCGCGTGCCAGCGCATACTGCAGGATTGCCTGGTCATCCGGTGCATCGGGGATTTCCGGCATGTGCACGTAGTCGGAAAAATGGTGGTCGTTGACGGGCAAGGTAACCTGCGCGTGCACGAGCTCGTTGATGTCCGGTGATTTCGCCAGCTCCGTGAACAGGTCGTAATGACGCTGCTCCTCTTCCGCCAGTTCCTCCACCAGGTAACGGATCTGCTTGCTGACCCGCGGGATCAGCGCCGTGTAGAAATCGCGCGCCGTTTTCTCGAAGGCCGTGGCCACCAGCAGGATGTCCTGCAGCGACTTTTTCGAGGCCAGCAGGTCCTTGCCATGCAAGGCGCCTTCCCGGCTGCGTGTGTCTGTATCACTACCCATTGGCATGTCTCTCCTCTCCCAGGCAGGCCTCGATGCTGGCTGCGACGCGGTGCCCGTCGGCGACGGCGTGGATAACATCCGGCCCCGTAACCACGTCGCCGGCCGCCCATAGCCAGCCGACCGAGCTGCGCCCGCCGGCATCGGTCCTGATCCGGCCGCGCTCCCATTCCAGCGTCTCGGTAAGTTCCACGCTCAGCAGCGAGGTGTCCGCCTGCTGGCCGATGGCCTCGATCACCATGTCCGCAACGTGCATCTGCACATCGCCGTCGTCGTATTGCGGCGCGAAGCGGCCCTGTTCGTCGTGCAGCGACACCACGCGCACGGTCTCAAGCCCGACCAGCCGGCCCTGCTCGTCCACCAGGCAGCGTCGCGGACCGCGGCCCGGCAGGATGGTAATACCCTCCTCGTCGGTCTCGCGGATCTCCACCGGATCGGCCAGCAAGTGATCGGCGTCTTCCAGTGCGGTGAGCGTGATATTGGCCTGACCGTATTGCACGAGCTGCAGGCGCGCCATGCTGCGCGCAATATCCATGGCGGTATTGCCACCGCCGATGACCACGGCCGACTGCGGCACCGGCAATGACTCGTTGAGCGTGATCTCGCGCAGCAGCTCGACCGCACTGCGCACCTGTGCATGGTCCGAACCGGGCACGCGCGTGGAGCGTCCGTTCCACAGGCCGATGGCCAGCAGTACGGCATCGTTGTCCGCCTGCAGCTGTGCCATGGAAATATCGCGGCCAATGTGCGTGTTGTACTGGATGTCGACGCCCATGGAGCGAATCACGTCGACGTCGTCGTCGATGCGTGCATACGGCAGCCGGTAGGCCGGGATGCCGTAGCGCATCATGCCACCCGCCGCCGGCTGCGCCTCGTACACCGTGACGCTGTGGCCGTGCCGGGCCAGGTCGAAGGCCGCGGTCAGGCCGGCAGGTCCGGCACCGATCACCGCCACCTTGCCGCCGCTGAGATAGTCGCCACGCCCCTCGCCGGCAATCTCGCGTATGCGTTCGTGGCCGACGCTGTCCATGGCGTAACGCTTCAGCCAGCGGATCGCCACCGGCTCGCCCCGCACGCCGATGGAACAGGCCGCCTCGCAGCGTCGCGTGCAAACGCGCCCGCACACGTGCGCGAACGGGTTGGTGCGGTAGATCTGGCGCACCGCTTCCTCCAGGTCCTGTTCCCAGATGGCACGGATATATTCCGGTGCGTTCATGTGTGCCGGGCAGGAATCGTGGCACATGCCGCACTGCACGCAGCGCGATGCCTCGACGATGGCCTGCTGCATGTCGTAACCCTGCACGAATTCGCCGAACGACTGCAGGCGCTGTTCCGCCGGCTGCTCGGGCATGGCCTGGCGCTCGAGGTCGATGAGATCCTCGTCCGCGGTCTTGCGCCAGCCGTGGCCATAGAATTTCTTGTGCATGCCCTGCGGGTCGGGCAGGATGAAATAGCTGTCCAGCTCGTGTTCCTCGCAGGTATGCACATACTCGCGCGACAGCGACAGCGACGCGGTCGGACAGATGTCCACGCACAGGCCGCACCAGCAGCAGCGGCCGTAGTCGATGGCAGGCCGCCGCGCCCGCACCCCCTTGACCGGGTCCTCCGGCAGGTCCGGGATATGGATCATGGTGATCGCCTCGTTGTCGCAGATCTTCTGACAGGTGCTGCAGCCGATGCACTTTTCCCAGTCGTTGAGGTGAAAGCCGCGGTAATTGGCCGAGGCCTCGCGCGGTTCGAGCGGCAGCGTGACCGGCTTGCGCGTCAGGAACGACAGGTTGCGCAGCGGGTTGAGGATGCTGCCGCGGCTCTTGTAATCGATATCGGCCATCAGCGGTCGACCTCCGGCGGACAGGCGTCCAGGGTGAAGATGATCTGGGCGACGTCCTCGATACGCGCGCCGATGCAGAGGTTCTCCAGCACCTGCACGCCATGCATCTGTGACGGCCCGCGGATGTGCACGCGCCACGGCTTGTCGCTGCCATTGGACACGGTGTAGTAGGCCAGCTCGCCCTTGGAGGATTCCACGCGCGCGTAGCTCTCGCCGGCCGGCACGTTCCAGGCCAGCGGATTGGGCAGCGGGCAGCGCACCGGCCCGCCGATCGACGGCAGGCGTTCGGCCACCTGGCGCAGGATGCGGATACTCTGTATCAATTCATTGCGCCGTACCAGTATGCGAGCCAGTGCGTCACCGGCCGTCTCGACCGGAACGTCGAACTCGAGCTGGTCGTACACCAGGTAGGGATCGTCACGGCGCACGTCGAAGGCCAGCCCGGTGGAACGCAGGTTGGGCCCGGTCACGCCCCACTCCAGCGCCTGCTGCTGGTTCATGGCGCCGGTACCGCGCGTACGGTGCACCATCACGTAGTTGGTGAAGAACAGGTTATCGTAGTCGTCCAGGCGCGAATCGAGGTAATCCAGCAGCGACACCAGGCGACCGATGAAGCCCTCGGGCAGGTCGCGGCGCACGCCGCCGGGCACGTTGTACATGCTGTACACGCGCCCGCCGGTAAATTCCTCGAACAGGTCGAGTATCAGGTCGCGGTCGGAAACGCCCCAGAACATGTTGCTGTACATGCCCATGGTGGCGGCGGCGCCGCCGAAGTAGAACAGGTGCGCGGTGAGGCGCGACAGCTCCAGCTGCATGACACGCAGCCACTGCGCACGCTCCGGCACCTCCAGCCCGCCGAGCATTTCCACACCCAGTGCGTAGCAGATCTCCATGTGCGCCGGGTCCGGCACGCAGATGCGCGGCACCAGCGCGATGTTCTGCATCCACAGCCGCCCTTCCATGAGTTTCTCGAAGCCGCGGTGCAGGTAGCCGGCATCGGCCTTCGCCGCCACCACGATATCGCCCTCCAGCTTCAGCTTGAGCGCATAGTTGCCCTCGATGCCGGGGTGGTTCGGTCCGATATTGAGTTCGAACTCGTGACTGGGCGGGTGGCTGACCGCCTGGTAGTTCTCGGGCCTCATTCGACGACCCCCCCGCCCTTCGCGCGGATCTCCTGCAGCCACTCCGGGTTGTACTGCTGCCAGTCGAAGGTGTCGTGCACGTACTGGCGGGTATCGAATTCCTTGCGCATCGGCGGCGGCCCGTCCCACTCGGTGAGAATGAATTTCTCCATATGCGGGCTGCCCTCGAAGTACACGCCGAACATTTCGAAGATATCGCGCTCGAAGAACGCCGCCGGCTTGTAGATGTCGTAGACCGACAGGTAGGCCCCTGGCTCGCGCGGAATGCGGATATGCGCGGACACCAGCGAGCGGGTTTCGTAGGACCACACGTGGTAGACCAGCTCGAACTCGTTGTCGTCGATCCAGTCCACGCAGCTCAGCGCGGACAGGTGCACGTAGCCGGCGCGACCCTGCAGCAGTTCCAGCAGCGCCGGCAGCGCGTCGGCATCGACGTCCACGCGCACGCGCGAGGTGCTCTTGCGCCGCACCTGCACGCCCTGGAATTCCTCCAGCACCTTGTCCAGCCAGTTGACCAGTTCCTTGCCGCTATCCATGAAATTTGCCTGCGGGGTTAATTTCCCTTTTGTAGGGTGCGCCACGCGCACCATAGATCCGGGCGGTG
>JBATJF010000185.1:0-5508 GCA_049668345.1 Gammaproteobacteria bacterium | reverse complement strand
GGGGCTGACCGGCAGTCACTGATCAAGGGTCGCCGGTATCCGGCCGGTGTTGCAAACAGGTCGGCCGGACTGCCGTGCCGTGTTGCCCGGATACTCTATTAACAGGGATAATGAGCACATGCTCCTCATGATAGACAACTACGATTCGTTCACCTACAACCTGGTCCAGTACCTGGGTGAACTGGGTGCGGATGTCGTTGTGCACCGAAACGACCAGATCACAATCGCGCAGATAGAGGAGCTGGCGCCGGAGAAGATCGTCATCTCTCCCGGGCCCTGCACACCGAATGAAGCCGGGATATCGATCGACACGATCAGGTCATTTGCCGGGCGCGTGCCGATTCTGGGTGTCTGCCTCGGACACCAGAGTATCGGCCAGGCATTTGGCGGCAGGATCGGCCATGCGCGCGCCATCATGCATGGCAAGACGTCCATGATTCACCACAGTGATGTCGGTGTATTCCACGGCCTGCCGCAACCGTTCGAGGCCACCCGTTACCATTCGCTGGTGATCGAGAAGGACTCGCTGCCGGACTGCCTGGAAGTCACGGCCTGGACGGAAGATCCCGATGTCGGACTCGACGAGATCATGGGGGTGCGTCACAAAGACATGGCGGTCGAGGGCGTGCAGTTTCATCCGGAATCGATCCTGACCGGCTGTGGCCACGAGTTGTTGCGCAATTTCCTCGCCCAGTAACTACGCTGATAACCGGACCAGACTGATGGATTTGCCACAAGCTATCGCCGCTGTCATCGATCATCGCGATCTCAGTGCCCGGGATATGGAAGAGGTCATGCGCCAGATCATGACCGGACAGGCGACCCCGGCGCAGATCGGCGGTTTTCTGGTCGGATTGCGGATGAAGGGCGAGACGGTCGAGGAGATTGCCGCTGCCGCAAGGGTCATGCGGGAACTGGCCACCCGTGTGAATGTCAGCGGCCCGCATCTCGTCGATACCTGCGGCACCGGCGGTGACGGTGCCAGCACGTTCAATATTTCCACTGCCAGCGCCATCGTAACGGCTGCCGCAGGTGCGCGGGTGGCGAAGCATGGCAATCGCTCGGTTTCCAGCAGTTCCGGAAGTGCGGATGTGCTGGAGACGGCCGGTGTCAGGCTCGACCTTGACCCCGAACAGGTCGCTGCCTGTATCGACCGGGTGGGCGTCGGCTTCCTGTTCGCGCCGCAGCATCACAGCGCCATGAAACACGCCATCGGGCCGCGCCGGGAAATGCGTGTGCGTACCCTGTTCAATCTGCTTGGCCCGTTGACCAATCCGGCCGGCGCACCGAACCAGGTGCTCGGTGTGTTCAGTCCGCTCTGGGTGGAACCGCTGGCGCGGGTTCTCAAGCAACTCGGCAGCGAGCATGTGCTGGTGGTGCACGCCGATGACGGTCTGGACGAAATCAGTATTTCAGGCCCGACGCGGATCGCGGAGCTGAAAGATGGCGTGATCACCGTGTACACGGTTTCGCCAGCCGATTTCGGCATGCAGCATGCGGACCTGGCCACGATTGCCGTGAGTGATGCGCAGGCGAGCCTGGCCATGATCAATGACGTCTTCGCAGGAGTGCCGGGGCCGGCCCGCGATATCGTGGCACTTAATGCCGGTGCGGCAATTTACGCGGCCGGTCTAGCAGCCACGCTGGCGGAGGGGGTGGTTCTGGCCGGCATGACCATTGCCAGCGGCAAGGCGCAGCAGACATTTCAGGCGCTCATTGAAGTGTCGAACGCAGTCTGAACCATGCGTGATACCCCGGATATCCTGAAACGCATTCTCGCCCGCAAGGTCGAGGAGATCGATGCGCGCAATCGCATCATCAGCCTGCAGGCTCTGGGTGAGCGTGTGGCGAACGCCGATGAGCCGCGTGGCTTCGTCAGCAGTCTGAAACGCAGGATAGCCGCAGGACAGCCAGCCGTTATCGCCGAAATCAAGAAGGCGTCGCCCAGTCGCGGCATTTTACGCGAGGACTTCGACCCGGTGCAGATCGCGGCCAGCTATGCGCGTGCCGGTGCTGCCTGCCTGTCGGTACTGACCGATGTTGATTTTTTCAAGGGCGATGACAGCTATCTGCAACAGGCGCGGGCTGCCTGTTCGTTGCCGGTATTGCGCAAGGATTTCGTGATCGATCCCTACCAGGTGTACGAGGCGCGTGTTTTGGGTGCCGACTGTATTCTGCTGATTGTTGCGGCGCTGGGCGATGCGATGCTGAAGGAGCTGTATCAGCTGGCAGTGCACCTGGGGATGGATGCGCTGATCGAGGTCCATGACCGGGATGAGCTTGATCGAGCACTGGAAATACATGCGCCCATGATAGGCATCAACAACCGCGACCTGCGTTCCTTTGAAACAAACCTCGATGTGACGCTGGGATTACTCGACCGAATCACGGACGACCGGATTGTGGTAACCGAAAGCGGGATTCACACGCCGGCCGACGTTGGACTTATGCGCTCCAGGGGCGTGAATGCCTTCCTGGTCGGGGAGGCGTTCATGAGAGCGGCAGATCCGGGTGAAAAGCTGGCCGAGTTGTTCGGCCGGTGACTAGCGGGTGCCGAATACCACGATGGTCTTGCCCTTGACCGAGACATGCCCCTGTTCGCCGAGGGCCTTCAGTACGCGACCGGCCATTTCACGCGAGCAGCCGACAATGCGTCCCAGTTCCTGGCGGGTGACCTTGATCTGCATGCCGTCCGGATGGGTCATGGCGTCCGGTTCCTTGCACAGTTCCAGCAGTGTATGTGCGATACGCCCGGTGACGTCGAGAAAGGCCAGGTTGCTGACCTTGCGGCTGGTCTTGCGCAGACGGGTGGCCATTTGTGCGGTGAGTTCCAGCAGGATGTCCGGGTCTTCGCGTGCGAGGGTGCGGAACCGGGCGTAGCTGATTTCCGCGACTTCGCATTCGCTGCGTGTCCTGATCCAGGCGCTGCGGTTGACCTGTTCCCCGAACAGGCCCATTTCGCCGAAAAAGCCGCCACCGTTGATATAGGCCAGTACAATTTCGTGGCCTTCCTCGTCCTCGATCAGCACGCTGACCGAACCCTTCACGATGTAATAAAGGACATCCGGCTGGTCTCCGGCGTAGATGATAACGCTCTTGTTCGGGTACTTGCGCCGGTGGCAGTGATCCAGAAACCGTTCCACGCAGGGATTGACCAGCTTGCCGGGGAGGGTCACGTCATCTACAAAGGGGAGTATAAGCGTTTGCATGCTTGTTATATCGGGCCGGCATTCCGTAGCTTTAGGTGTTTTATGCGACTGATATCCGGGGCGGATTCTGTGATAGGCTTCGCATTTTGCACGGCTGGGTCGACGGCATGAAGGCACGGGTCAAATGGGTCGAGGCGGCCACCTTTCTGGGTGAATCCGGCAGCGGCCATGCGGTGGTCATGGACGGGCCGCCCGAGGGTGGTGGGCGTGACCTGGGCGTCCGCCCCATGGAAATGCTGCTGCTCGGCATGGGCGGGTGCACGGCCTACGATGTCGTCCACATCCTGAAAAAGGCCCGGCAGCCGGTGACGGACTGCGTGGTCGAGCTCGAGGCCGAGCGCGCTTCAACCGAGCCCAGGGTGTTCACCCGCATCCATGTTCACTTCGTGGTGACCGGGCGTGATCTGCCTGATAAGCAGGTAGCGCGCGCCGTCGAGCTGTCGGCCGACAAGTACTGCTCGGCCTCGATCATGCTGGGCAAGGTGGCAGTGATAACCCACGATTTCGAAATTCGTACGGCGGGGGTGGTGGACTGATGCAGCGGCCTGCCGCGACACTGGGCATGCATCATGTTGCCCTGAATGTCCACGACATGGCTGCCTGCGAGGCCTTCTATATCGGTCTGCTGGGAATGGTCGAGGAATGGCGGCCGGATCCTGACAATCTCTACCTGACATCCGGTCATGACAATCTTGCCCTGCATCGTGTCGCTGGCCACGTGCCCGCCGGCAGCGGACAACGGCTCGATCACATCGGGTTCTTCGTGGCCACCGCGAGTCAGGTGGACGAATGGCACGAGTTCCTAAAAGCGCACAATGTTGCCATAATTGCAGTGCCCAGGACGCACCGTGATGGCGCGCGCAGTTTCTACTGCCGCGATCCGGAAGGGGCCGTCGTCCAGATTATACATCACCCGCCGATTGCTACTTCCCGGGACCGGAACATAAGCCAGGCCAATGCGTAAACTCAAGTTACATGGTTTCAATAACCTGACCAAGACGCTCAGCTTCAATATCTACGATATCTGCTATGCGCGCACCAGGAAACAGCGTCGTGAATACATCGAGTATATCGATGATGCCTACAACGCAGATCGTCTGACCGACATCCTCTCGGATGTCGCTGACATTATCGGTGCCACTATCCTCAATACCGCCCGGCAGGACTATGAACCGCAGGGCGCCAGCGTCACCATGCTGATCTCCGAGGAGCCGCTCACCTCGGGGCATCTCTCGAACACCGAGGCGCCTGGTCCCCTTCCGGAGTCGGTGGTTTCGCACCTCGACAAGAGTCATATCACGGTGCATACCTACCCGGAGAGTCATCCGGATAACGGCATCAGCACCTTTCGCGCTGACATCGATGTGTCGACCTGTGGCCGCATCTCGCCACTGAAGGCGTTGAATTACCTGATCCACAGCTTCGAATCGGATATCGTGACCCTGGATTACCGTGTGCGCGGGTTTACCCGTGACGTGCGCGGACGCAAGCACTATATCGATCACAAGATCGACTCGATCCAGAATTACCTCTCAAAGGATACGTTCGAGCGTTACCAGATGATCGACGTCAACGTCTACCAGGAAAATATTTTCCACACCAAGATGCGGCTGAAGGAGTTCGATCTGGAGAACTACCTGTTCGGTGATGCCAAGGAAGATTTGACTACAGTCGAAAAGCGCCAGATCCGGGCGAGCGTCAACAAGGAAATGCTCGAGATATATTACGGCAGGAACCTGCGCGGCAGGGGCAGGTAATCCCGCGGCATTGCCGGCTGCCGCAGTTGCAGACGGCTAGATGCGGTAGGCCGTCAACGTCATCACGCGCGACGCCAGTGCCATCAGCTTCTTTACCGGTTCGGGCAGCTTCACGCCGCCGGCACTGACGGCGGTATTGCGGTGCTTCGCCTCGTCGATTTTCATTTGCTCGACAATAGCCCGTGATTTGCGGTCCCCGCTGGACAGGCGTTGCAGGTGCCCGTCGAGGTGATTGACGACCTGCTGTTCGGTCTCGGCAAGAAAACCCAGGCTCCACTTGTCGCCCAGCAGGCCGGAGCATGCGCCGATTGCCAGTGACCCGGTATACCATACGGGGTTGAGCAGGCTGGTGTGGCCACCCAGGTCATTTACGCGCTGCCGGCACCAGGTGAGGTGATCGTTTTCTTCTGCCGCCGCCTGTTGCAGCTGGCCGCGCGTCTCGGCGCGGCGTGCGGTAAGCGCCTGTCCCTGGTACAGGGCCTGCGCGCATACTTCGCCCGCATGATTGACACGCATCAGGCACAGGCTTTCCGCGCGTTCCG